>JASUSX010000051.1 GCA_030445875.1 Clostridia bacterium | reverse complement strand
ACCTGGCCCGCTCCTTCGCGGCTCCGGGACATGCCTTCGTTGCCGGCCATCGTCGGCGGCGGGTGCCAGCCCCTCATTGGGCAGCGTTCAGCCCAGCTCGGCCAGGGCCTCCTCCACTTCCTCCGGCTTGGGGGCTTTACCGTGCCAGCCGGCTTCATTTTCCATGAAGGAAACGCCTTTGCCCTTGATGGTCTCAGCGATAATAACTGTAGGTTTGCCCTTTACCTCCCGGGCCCGGTCCAGGGCGGCCAGGATTGGCCCGAAGTCGTGGCCGTCGATGTTCAGTACCTCCCAGCCGAAGGCGCGGAATTTAGCGGCCACCGGTTCCGGGGACAGGACATCCTCCACCCGGCCGTCAATCTGCAGGTGATTATGATCCACGATGGCCGTCAGGTTATCCAGGCGGTAATGGGCGGCGGCCATGGCCCCTTCCCAGACCATACCCTCTTCCAGCTCGCCGTCGCCCAGGAGGACATAGACGTTGTAATCCCGCCCGTCCAAGCGGCCGGCCAGGGCTATGCCGTTGGCTACGGCCAGGCCGTGGCCCAGAGAACCGGTGGACACCTCCACCCCCGGCAGGGACTTGCGGTCCGGGTGCCCCTGCAGGGGGCTGCCCAGTTGGCGCAGGGTGGTAAGCTGCTCCAGCGGGAAAAAGCCCCTTTCGGCCAGAGCGGCATAAAGGACCGGGGCAGCGTGGCCCTTGGACAGGACGAAGCGGTCACGCTCCGGCCAGTCCGGCCGGGCCGGGTCCAGGCGCATAACCTTAAAGTAGAGGGCCGTCATGATCTCTACGGCTGATAAAGACCCCCCCGGGTGACCGGAACCGGCCGCCCCCACCATGCTGACAATGTGCCGTCGTAACCGCCGTGCTGTTGCCGTTAACTCGGGAAAATCTCCGCTCAAACCCTTCATCTCCTCCACTGGCGAAAACCTTCGCCCAGAACTTCATGGGTATTGCTGACAATGACAAAAGCCCCCGGATCAATCTCCGCCACCAGGGATTTCAGGCGGCTGACTTCAGAGCGCTGGACCACTACCAGCAGGATCTCCCGTTCCTGCCGGGTATAAAGGCCGCGCCCGGCCAGGCCCGTGGCGCCGCGGTCCAGCTGCGCCATTACCTGCCGGGCGATTTCCTCGGTATGGTCGGAAATGATCAGGGCCGCTTTGGCGTAACCGCCGCCTTCCTGGATGGCGTCAATCGCCCGGCTGGTCAGGATTAAGGCCAGCAGGGCATAGAGGGCCAGCTCCACATTAAAGGCCAGCCCTGCCAGGGTGATGACCAGGGCGTCTACCAGGAGCAGGCCCAACCCGGCACCGATATGGAGGAAGTGGCGAAAAAGGAGGGCCGCCAGGTCAGTGCCGCCGGTACTCCCCCCGTAACGGAAGACCACCCCCAGCCCCACGCCGCTCATGAGACCGCCGTAGATCGCGGCCAGCAGGGCATTGGCTGTAGGCGCGTGCAGCCGGAGGGCCAGGAGATCAGTAAAAAGGGAAAGTACGAGGGTGCCATACAGGGTCTTGAGGCCGAATTTCCAGCCCAGGACCTTGAGCCCGGCCAGAAAGAGGGGAATATTAAGGGCCAG
Source organism: Clostridia bacterium (assembly GCA_030445875.1). Lineage (GTDB taxonomy): Bacteria > Bacillota > DSM-521 > Neomoorellales > Neomoorellaceae > Neomoorella. The sequence continues at coordinate 8,545 of JASUSX010000051.1, read as the reverse complement.
CATAGTCAGGCCCACCGGCCAACCAAAGATATAATGTAGGACCGTCGCCAGGCCGCTGACACCCCCGGCGGCTATCCTGTTGGGTACCAGGAAGAGTACCAGTCCAAGGGCGGTAATCAAGGTGCCGGCTGTAATACCCAGGTAATCTGGCCATTCCCGCCGCCGCAAACACCCACCCCCTGGAACGTTATCCTTTTTCGCCAGAAAAAGCTATTTTCCTGCCTGGTAAGGGCAATCCAGCCATATTTTATCTTCGCGCCCGCCTAATCGTACCAGACTATGGCCCCGGCCGGGCAAACATCCTGGCAGCGACCACAGGCGTCACAGGAAGCAGTTATACGATAAAAAGCAGCCGGACCGGCCGGGGAGCCGGCAACTCGCTGGGGAACAGCGCCGCTCAGGGTTTTATCAGGCTCGCTGCCGTGGTGAATACAACCTTCCTCGACAATAGCCTTCCGGGGGCAGGTAACCGTACAATCGCCGCAGGCAATGCAGGCATTGGTTATACAATAGGCCATAACAACCCCCCGCTTTTTACCTCCATTGTTCGCCTTAACCGGAGAGATTATTCAGGCGCGCCGGGACACCGGGCAGGCCTCCCCTGGAAAAAAAGCCCGGGCTGTTACAGCACCGGGCTGTTTATTTCTTTAACTGGCCCGTTCCAGGGCTTCGTGGAGAAAATCAAGCAGCAGCTTATGCTCGCCACCAGTCAGATTCTCTATCTGCTCCTGGAGACGACCCAGGTAACCGGCCAGTTGCCCGGCCAGGTTACCCTGGGGCAGCATATTGGCGGCCAGACCCAGGCCCGTACCCGTGGCCAGGAGCAGGCCGGCCTCCGGCCGGGGCGCTTTTTGCAGGGCGCTGCGCACCATCTGCAGGGCCTTTTCCCCCAGGGATTTCAAATACACCAGCAGGATAGTGAGGGTGTAGGCACTGGTAATCACCGGGTGGGCCTTGCCGGGTATCTCGTCCAGTAACTCCCGGGCCACCTGGCCCGCCTCCCGCGGTAAAAGGTTCCCCAGGATGCCCAGCAGCCTGACCCTGGCCTGCTGCCAGTCCAGGGCAAAGGTTGACTGGCTATCTGCCAGGGAGGTGGGAACAAACATGATCATGGAACGGCCCGGTGTCTTATCGTTACTATTGACGATGTAGCGGCGTTCCAGAAAACCTTCCTTTTCTAGCTCCAGGAGGACATCATAGGCAGTCCATTTACTCACCTGCAGGGCTTCCGCCACGGTAATATAGTGGACAGGTTCTCCCGTTTCCCGGTAGATCGCCCGGATCCTATCCAAGAACTGGAAACGACGTCTGGTAAGCATAGGCGTCCCTCTCCCATAACATGCTAACCCCAGCATAGCCCTTTATTTCCCGGCTGTCAATTCCTTTTCTGCTTCCGCCGGGTGGCGTTGCCGCCACATCCGGTCGGCCACCGCGGCCCAGCGGGCGGCTTGGGCGTCCAGGTAGGTACCAATGGGGCCGCTTAAAGCCGTTTCCGCCCCCGGGTGGGTCGGTTGCGCCCCCGTTTCGGCGATAATCTGCCGCAGGCCCACCGGAACATCGATTAAAGGGCAGGGCCGCAGCAAATTATCGCTAAAGGGCTGGCGCCGCTGGTAGGCCTGGAAGAGGGGAGACTGGAGGACTTCCATTAAGCTTTTGTCCTTGATATTATCCAGGGAGAAGTGAATAAAAGCACAGGGTTCAACAGCCCCGCTGGCCGTGACATGGAAATAGCGGCGGCCGCCGGCAATGCACCCCAGGGTCATCTCGCCGTCATTCCAAAAGTCGGCCAGTTGCAAGCCCTTGTGGTTGCGGATGTAGGCCACCCGGTCCACCAGGTAAGCCCGCTGCTCGGGAGTGATCATCAGCTCGGGATTGGGTTCCCGGCCAATGGGAATGTAGTGGAAACTCCAGCCGTAAATAACCCCCTTCTCCAGCAGGAAATCGATAAAGGCATCGCTGGTTACTTCCTCGACGTTGGCCCTGGTTATGGTAAGGGAAACGCCGAAAACCAGGCCCCGTTCCCTTAAGGCATCCATGGCCGCCATGACCCGGTCGAAGACCCCCTTCCCCCGGCGGGCGTCGGTGCGCTCCCGCCAGCCCTCCAGGCTGATAGCCGGGGTAATGTTGCCCAGCTCCAACAGGCGGTCAGCCACGGCGTCATCAATCAGGGTGCCGTTGGTGTAGAGCATAAAGGCCATGTCGGGATGCCTGGCAGCTAGCTCAAAGAGGTGGGGCCAGCGGAAGGGTTCTCCCCCGGACATGGCCATCCAGTAGATGCCCACCTCCTTGCCTTCCCGGCACAGGCGGTCTACCTGGTCCAATTCCAGGCTGTCATGGTGGGCATACTCGCCAGCCCAGCAACCATGGCAGCGCAGGTTGCAGTCGCTGGTGGGGTCCAGGAGGATAAAATTGGGGATATGGACCCCTGTTTCCCTGGCCACCTGTTGCTGGCGGGGTATGCCCAGGAGCATGGCGTTGACGAACCAGTTATAAATCAGGCGCTGTTTAACGTTCGGGTGGAGGTTAAAAAGACGGTTTACATAAGCATGGATAGCCGGGTTCTGCTGGTAGGTCTCCAGGACCCGGGCGATCTGCTCCTTATGTGCCTCCTTTCTGGCCAGCAATCGGGCCACATTAAGCAGACGGGGGAAATTCTCTTCCGGATTTTTATCCATGTAACTGAAGGCTTCCCGCAAGACCTTTTCGGCCACATACCTCCTGGCCAGATCCAGGTTAGCGCGCACGGCAACCATGCCCAACCCTTCTCCTTTCCATTAAGTATCTTTAGAGTGCCCTTAATCCCAGCCGTCATACCCAATAGACCCAAATGACCCAACTAAATCCTACACCAACGCCGTTACCTCTGTCAAGACGAAAGCCCGGCCAATTGGGCCGGGCTTTTAACCATTCTGGCGCCGCTGCCATTGCAAATAAGCGCGGATAAAGGGATCGAGCTGGCCGTCCATGACGGCCTGGATGTTACCGGTTTCTACGTCCGTGCGGTGGTCCTTGACCAGGCTGTAGGGGTGAAAGACGTAGGAGCGTATCTGACTCCCCCAGGCGATCTCCCGCTGCGCGCCCCGTAGCCGGGACAGCTCCTCTTCCTGCTCCTGCTGCTTCAAAGCGGCCAGTTTAGCCTGCAGAATCTTCATGGCGCTCAAGCGGTTGGCGTGCTGGGAACGCTCGTTCTGGCAGGTGACCACGATACCGGTGGGCAGGTGGGTGATCCGCACCGCCGAATCCGTCTTGTTAACATGCTGGCCACCGGCACCCTGGGAGCGAAAGGTATCAATCTTCAAGTCGTCGGGGTTGATAACCACTTCCTCGTCGGCCGTCACTTCAGGGATAACGTCGACGGAGGCAAAGGAGGTATGGCGCCGCCCGGCAGCGTCAAAGGGTGAAATCCGCACCAGGCGGTGGACTCCCTTTTCTGCCTGGAGGTAGCCGTAGGCGTTCTCCCCCTTGACCAGAATGGTGGCGCTTTTGAGGCCCGCCTCTTCCCCCTCCAGGTAATCCAGGAGTTCCACCTGGTAACCGTGATCCTCAGCCCAGCGGTTGTACATCCTCAAGAGCATGGCGGCCCAATCCTGGGATTCCGTCCCCCCGGCGCCGGGGTGCAGGGAAAGGATGGCATTGTGGCGGTCGTAGCGGCCGCTTAAAAGGGTGGCCAGGAGCTGCTGGCCTACCTGGTCTTCTAAACCCGCCAGTTCCCGGGCAATCTCTTCCTCCAGGGAGGCATCTTCCTCAGCCAGGGCCAGTTGCCAAAGTTCCAGGACATCGTTATACCCCTGCTCCAGTTCCCGGTAACGGGCGACCTTGTCTTTAAGGTAGGTAAGGCGCTTGCCCACTGCTTCGGCCCGCGCCCTGTCCTCCCAAAAGGCGGGGTTCAACATCTCTTTCTCCAGGCGTTCTACTTCTTCCCTGGTTGCTTCCAGGTCAAAGGGAAACCCTCAGTTCTTCTAGCCGCCGGGCCACTTCCTCCAGGCGGCCTTTATAATCCTGTAACACGGCTAATCACCTCTATTCCTGAAAATAACTTCGCTCCAGGCTGGCATTGTTTTTGCTCGCTCCTGATCCTCATTTCCCGGCGCCGCAACATTTCTTATACTTTTTGCCGCTGCCGCAGGGGCAGGGGTCGTTGCGGCCGATCTTCTGCTCCCGGCGTACCGGCTGCCGCGGCCCATTGCCTTCTTCCGCGTACCGGTTTTCCACCACCTGGCGCGGCCGTTCGGCCGCGGGCTGGACGACCTTCACCCGGTAGAGGTAGCGGACGACTTCCTCCTGGATTGAGGCAATCATGTCGTTAAACATCTGGAAGGCCTCGAATTTGTAGGCTACCAGGGGATCCTGCTGGCCGTAGGCCCTGAGGCCGATACCATTGCGTAACTGGTCCATGGCGTCCAGGTGATCCATCCATTTGGTGTCTACCACCCGCAGCAGGACCAGGCGCTCGATCTCTTTCAGGGTCTCCGCGCCCAGCTCGGCCTCTCGCTGCTGGTAGGCTTCCAGGGCCTTTTCCCTTAGGAAGCCATAGACCTCTTCCTTTTCCATTTCCCGAATGGCCTGGATCAAGGTCTCCCGGTCGCAGCCAGGTAAAAAGAGCTGCTCGGCGTAGTCCAGCATACCTTCCAGGTCCCATTCTTCGGGGTACTTGCTCTCGCCGGCAAAGCGATCTACCGTCTGGTCGACGACGGTGTTAATCATGTCTTCAATGGTGGACCGCAGGTCTATGCCGGTCAAGACCTCCCGCCGCTGGCGGTAGATAATCTCCCGCTGCTGGTTCATGACGTCGTCATATTCCAGCACATGCTTGCGGATGTCAAAGTTATGGGCTTCTACCTTTTTCTGGGCCTGCTCCAGAGAGCGGGACACCAGGGGGTGATCAATAGGCGTACTATCGTCCATCCCCAGGCGGTCGAGAATCCCCGTTAAATTGTCAGACCCGAAGAGGCGCATCAGGTCGTCCTCCAGGGAGACATAGAAACGGCTGGAACCAGGATCGCCCTGGCGGCCGGAACGGCCGCGTAACTGGTTGTCAATGCGCCGGCTCTCATGGCGCTCGGTACCGATAATGTGCAGGCCCCCCAGGGCCACCACCTTTTCCCGCTCGGCCTCCGTCTCTTGCTGGGCCTCCGCCAGGAACCCCTGGTAGGCCTGGCGGGCTTTCTCTATTTCTGGGTCCTCACTCTCGGTTTTAAGGCTGGAAGCCGCAGCAATTACCTCCGGGTTATACCCTTCCTTACGCATCCTCTCTTTAGCCAGGGCCTCCGGGTTACCCCCCAGGATGATGTCGGTACCGCGGCCAGCCATGTTGGTGGCAATGGTCACCATACCCAGCCGGCCGGCCTGGGCGATAATTTCCGCTTCCTTCTCGTGGTACTTGGCGTTTAATACCTGGTGGGGGATACCCCGCCTCTTCAGCATCTCGCTTAAGCGTTCCGACTTTTCAATAGAGATGGTGCCCACCAGCAGGGGCTGGCCCTTGGCGTGGCGCTCGCAAATCTCGTTGACTACCGCCTCAAATTTGCCCTTTTCTGTCCGGTAGACAATATCCGGGTAATCCTTGCGGATCATGGGCTTGTTGGTGGGGACGACCACCACATCCAGGTTGTATATCTTGCGGAATTCCTCTTCCTCCGTAGCCGCCGTGCCCGTCATACCGGCCAGCTTTTTGTACATGCGGAAGTAATTCTGGAAGGTAATGGTCGCCAGGGTCTGGGATTCCCGCTCGATCTTGACGCCTTCCTTGGCTTCAATAGCCTGGTGCAGGCCTTCGCTATAGCGGCGGCCAAACATGAGGCGCCCGGTGAATTCATCGACGATAATTACCTGGCCGTCCTTGACCACATAGTCCCGGTCCCGTCTCATGAGGGTATGGGCTTTCAGGGCCTGGTTGACGTGGTGGGAAAGCTCGATATTAGCGTCGTCGTAGAGGTTGTCCACTCCCAGCATATCCTCTACTTTGGCGACGCCTGCCTCCGTCAGGGTGGCCACTTTAGCTTTCTCGTCCACGGTATAATCTACCTCTGGCCTTAACCGGGGGATGATCCTGGCCACGGTATAATACATCTCCGTAGGCTTGTCGGCCATACCGGAGATAATCAAAGGGGTACGCGCTTCATCGATTAAAATGCTGTCGACTTCGTCGACAATGGCGTAATTTAGCTCCTTCTGGACCATCTCGTCGGGATGCAGGGCCATATTATCCCGCAGGTAGTCAAAGCCGAATTCATTGTTGGTGCCATAGGTTATATCCGCCCCATAGGCCTCCCGCCGGGCGGCTGCGTCCAGGCCGTGGACAATGAGTCCCACCTTGAGCCCCAGGAAGCGATAAATGCGGCCCATCCACTCGCTGTCCCGCCGGGCCAGGTAGTCGTTGACGGTGACGATGTGGACGCCCTTGCCCGCCAGGGCATTGAGGTAAGCCGGCAGGGTGGCGACCAGGGTTTTACCTTCACCGGTCTTCATCTCGGCAATACGACCCTGGTGGAGGACAATACCCCCCATGAGCTGGACGTCAAAGTGCCGCTGGCCCAGGACCCGCCGCGCGGTTTCCCTTACCACGGCAAAGGCCTCGGGCAGCAACTCGTCCAGGGTTTCACCATTATCCAGCCGACGGCGAAATTCGGCCGTCCTGGCCCGCAGGTCTTCATCCCTTAAAGCCTGGATCTCCGGCTCCAGGGCATTGATGGCTTCCACCTGGCGGCTCAATTTTTTTATATCCCGGGCGTTATCGTCCAGGAGATTACGCAATATTCCCAGCATTGCTTTTGTCACCTCAATATAAAAGGAACCATCGCGGTTCCTCCAAGGGGTTAACCTCACAGGTTATATTTTAACACGAAACAGGGCCAGGAGCAATCATGTTTCTTTATATAGACAAAAGCGACAGGCCAGCGCCTTCAGGACAGCCTGGGCGACGGCCTGGCGCTCATCACCCCGCACATAGGTTACACCGGCCAGGTACTCATAACCCGATTGGCCCACCAGGGCAACGGCGCACACAGCTACCCGCCGGTGGGCTACCTCCACCCAAACCAAGTCTTCCAGGACCATATGCCAGAGGCCGCTACAATACCTTTCCACGGCATTGAGGGTGGCGGTAGCCACTAACCAGAGGTCACGTTCCGGTGTATGGGGACCACAGGCATGTCCCTGGAAAACCCTCCCCGCCAGGCCATCCTCCAGCTCCACTGTGGCCTCGGCCTCTAAACCACGGGTAAAGAGGTTAATGCTAACCAGGCGCAGAGCCCGACAAACTGTCTGGTAAGGTGTTCTCTCTTCAGCCACTTCCGCTGGTAAATCCTGGCTGTTAACCTGGACAACGCTGATCTTTTTATGGTCAACGGTTACCCCCAGCTGGATCAAGAGGGCCGATTCTACATCCCGGACAATCTGTTTGGGATTGCGCTCACTTCTAGCCATAATATGTATTTCGCTGATACTTCCATCGGAGGCTGTGACCAGCCGGGCCCCTAGAATATCCTTAATCTGGCAAATCACTCTTTCGTAGTCGGCGACCTCCGGTTCCTGTCTCGGTTCCGCCAAACCCCTCACCTTTCTCTTTTTATGGTCTGTAAGCTATATTCGCGGGCAGGCGCAAAATCCCTGCTTAAATTAAGGCATAATGGTAAAAAAATAGAGATATGGTCGCGCTTGCGCCCAGTATCTCCCATAATCACTAAATTCCTTTTGTTGATATGTCAATATTCCGGCTCAATTAGACCGTAGTTGCCGTCGCGACGGCGATATAATACATTAACCTCTTCTGTTTCCGCATTGGAAAAGACGAAAAAGTTGTGCCCCAACAGATTCATTTGCAGGATAGCCTCATCCACCGGCATAGGCTTAATGGGAAAGCGTTTGGTCCTAATGAGCCTCGGTTCGGGAGTAGCTTCTTCAGGATTCGCAGCCACCAGGTCCTTTAAGGTGCCGTTCTTTAATTTCTTGGCCAGCCTGGTCTTGTACTTGGCAATCTGCTTTTCCAGTTTTTCTACCACCAGGTCAACTGATCCATACATATCGCCGGTAGCCTCTTCACCCCGCAGCAGGTAACCATTAAGGGGAATGGTTACCTCCACCACATGGGATTCGCGGCTGACGGCCAGGTTAACCTGGATCTCATCCACTCCTTCCAGGTACCTTTCCATTTTACCCAGGCGTTTCTCTATATACTGCCTCAAAGCGTCGGTTACCGGAAGGTTCTTACCGCGGATGACGATTTCCATCCCTCTAAAGCACCCCTTTCTGACCCTTTTTAGTATTATTCCCCGCCAGGGGGGGAATTCCCTCCTTCCGACCTGCAAAATACCAGAAAGGCCCCGGCTCACGCCGAGGCCTTGATGACTATTGTTTAGTCACATTAGCTGCCTGGGGACCGCGCGGCCCTTCGACAATGTCAAACTCGACGGTCTCGCCTTCATTCAAGGTCTTAAAACCTTCCCCCTGAATAGCCGAGAAGTGCACAAAAACGTCCTTGCCGTCTTCTTTCTCAATAAAACCGTAACCTTTCTCCGGGCTAAACCATTTAACCTTGCCCAACATC
>JASUSX010000050.1 GCA_030445875.1 Clostridia bacterium | reverse complement strand
TTTTTTTACCGCTTCCTGGATATTTTTCAAGGCCTGGCTTACTGTTTGAGTGGCATTGGCGACTGATAACTTTTGTAGTTGTTTGTATTCATCGTAACTCAGCAAGACTGCTTTTTCCTTAGCTTTGTGGATTATAATGACCGGTTCCCTATTTTGCGCGACCTGGGTAACCAGCCTGCCCAATTTTCGCCTTGCCTCTTCGACGCCAAGGATTTCTTCCATAAGCTTCACCTCAAGTTTAATCTTAAGGTTGAAATGAATAGTTGTCAAGGGGACACATGCTCTACCGCTACCGCCATTTTGTCCTGGAGCACGGCCGCGTTGGTGACAGCTACCTGTTCACCGTTTTCCAGGCCCTTTAGTACTGTTACCTGCTCGTCGTTCTTTAGCCCCAGGGTCACCGGCCGCCTCGTCGCCACGCCGTCCCGCACTACAAAGACGTAATCCTGGCCGTTGTCCGTCCTGACGGCCGCCGCCGGGATGACGACCCCCTCCGGGCCGGTAAGCTTAAAGACTGCCCGGGCCGTCATGCCGGCCTTGAGGTCGCCGGGGTTAGACAGGCTGATCTCCACCGGGAAGCGCTGGCCCGTGGCCGCCGCCAGGGGGCCCACCAGGGTCACCGTACCGGATAACTCCCGGCCCGGCAGGGCGTCCAGGGTCACCGTCACCTTTTGCCCGGTAGCCAGTAGAGGGACTACCTCCTGGCCCACCGTGCCTTGGAGCTTCAGGGTGGAGGTGTCGGCGATGGCCAGCAGGGGCAGGGGGCTGGTCGGCGCGGCCATCTCGCCGGGATTTATGTTGCGATTGGTGACAAGGCCGCTGATGGGACTGGTTACGCTGGCGTTGCTCATGTTGACCTTTATGGTATTGACCGCTGCTTCGGCCTGGGCCAGGCCTGACCCCGCGGCTATCTCGTACTGCTTTTTAGCTGCCTCGTACTGCTTGCTGGCCGCTGTGTAACCATTCTTAGCCTGTTCCAGTTTAGTCTGGGCGTCATCCAGCTGGCTCTGGGAAGCCGCCCCGGCGTCCGCCAGGGCCTTGATGCGGTCGTAGTATTTCTGGGCCGCGTCCAAGCCGGCTTTCGCATTGGAGATGCCTACTTGCGCCGTCTCCATGCCGATCCGGGCCTGCTCCGCCTGGTCCTGCACGCCCCGGACGGCGGCCTCAGCCTGCTGGAGCTGGGCCTGGAGTTCTTTGGTATCAATCTCCACCAGGAGCTGGCCGGCCTGCACCCGGTCGCCGACATCGGCATGTACTGCCCTTACCTGCCCCGCCAGCTTGCTGACCACATTGGCCGTCCGGGCCGGCACCAGGGCACCGGTTACCTCTATCGTTGCCGCCACCTTACCCTTACTGGCAGCCGCTACCTTAACACTCACCTGGTCGCTGGCCCCGGCCCGGGCGCCGCAACCGGTGGCGCCCAGGGCCAGGTAACCTGCCAGCAAAAGGGCTAGCGCCCTTTTCCCCCATGTGCACATCGCTATTCCTCCCGCTAAAAACTTCTATCTGGCCCCAGGTACCTCCCTGGGCCAGGGGGTACCGTGGTCGGCGATAAGTTATCCTTTACTTAATATGCACCCGCACCGTGGCGTTCATCCCCGGCATCAACTTGACATCGCCCGCATCCAGCAGCTGGATCTTCACCGGGATCACCTGGGTCACTTTGGTGAAGTTGCCGCTGGCGTTCTGGGCCGGCAACAGGGAAAAGACCGAGGTCGTCGCCCGGCCGATACCGGCCACCCGGCCGCTGAAGGTGCGGCCGGGGTAGGCGTCAATTTGCACGTCCACCACCTGGCCGGGCCGCACCTTGCCGATAACTGTTTCTTTAATGTTGGCGCTGATATAGGCATGGCCGGTATCGGCAATGATAGCCAGGGGCATACCCGGCGCAGCCATCTCGCCGGCCACGGCTTTAGACTGGATGACCTGGCCGTCGATAGGGGCCTTAATCTCAGCCTTCTGGGCCATAACGCCGGCTGCCGCCCCCATGGCTTGGGGGTTCACGGTGCCGGAAGTCAGGGCCGAGCCCAGGTCCTGCCGGCCCAGGACCTGGCCGGCTTTGACCAGGTCACCCTCCTGGACCAGCCATTCCAGCAGCTTGCCGGGAATCTCCGGGCTGACCGTCACCATGTCCGCCGCTACCCGGGCGTCATCGGTGCTGGCAAAATTTACTCCCTGGTAATGATAATAGAAAGCGATGCCCCCGGCCCCGGCCAGGGCCAGGACCAGCACTAGAATAACAACATAGCGCCTGCGCAATTGCAAACACTCCCTCGATAATAGATGTGGGAAGTGGGAGGTGAGAGGCGGGAGACTTGTCGGAACCGGCTGAAGCCAGTTCCTGATTAAAGTCTGCCGCACCTCTCGTTTCCCCCGTTCGCTGGTGGCGGCTTGCCACCAGGATAGGCTCACTCGCCCCCGCCAAAGCCGGGCCGGGCGCCGCCCGCCCCCTTCTGCAGGAAGAAAGCCGGGATAACGCCGGCCAGGGCAAAGCCGGCGGCGATGAGGAAAATATCGTCAATACCCCGGACAAAGGCCGCCTGGGCCACCGCCCCCTGGAGGTACATAGTCCCCAGGGCCTGCGCCTGGCCTGCCGTCCCGGCTCCGGCTGCTGTCGTCCCACCGCCCAGGAAGGCCCCCACCTGCTGGAAAAAGGCGCTCACCGCCGGGTTGGTAGGCGTCACCTGGCTGGTCATCTGCATAGTATGCAGGGCCGTGCGGTTATTCAGGATCGATGTCAGGATAGCGATACCGAAGGACCCCGAAACCCGGTTGATGATATTGGTCATGGCCGAAGCCCGGCCCACCAGCTCGGTAGGGATGACTGCCATGGCCGCCGTCTGGGCCGGCATGGAGGCGAAGGACATGCCCAGGCCGCGCAACAGCACCCAGGTAACAATGGCCGAGGTGGGGGTGACGATATCAATATGGTGGAAAAGGTAGGTGGTATAAGCCAGGAACAGCAGCCCGGTCACGGCCATGAATCTGGGGCCGATGCGGTCGTAAAGGCGGCCGGTGAGGGGCATCATGAGACCCGAGGCCAGGGCGCCGGGCATCATTAAAAGCCCAGTTTCCATGGCTCCCAGGCCGCGGATGGTCTGCAGGAAGAGGGGGATATAAAAGATGCCGGCAAAAAGCCCAATGGTCGTCACCACCACCATCACATTGGCCAGGGTGAAGGTCGGGTAACGGAAGACCCGCAGCTCCAGCAGGGGGTTGGCACAGGTCAATTCCAGGTAGACAAACAGGCCCAGGGCAACCGCGCTGGTATAAAAAAGAAGGACGGTCGGTTCCGCTGTCCAGCCCCATTCCCCGCCTTTAGTCAGGGCCAGGAGCAGGCTGAAAAGCCCCACGGCGGAAGTAACGGCCCCGCCGATGTCCAGGCTGCCCGCCTCTACGGGCGGGAATTCCGGCAAAACAAAGAGGGACAGGAGCACGCCCAGGATACCGATGGGCAGGTTAATGGTAAAAATCCAGCGCCAGTCCACATACTCCACCAGGTAACCTCCCAGGGTGGGCCCAATGGCCGGAGCCACCAGCAGGGCGATGCCAAAGACCCCCATAGCGCTGCCGAAACGCTCGCGGGGGACGATACGGGTAACCATGGCCATGGTGGTGGGCATGATCATACCGCCCCCCAGGGCCTGGACCACCCGGGCGGCGATGAGGGAGTTCACATCCCAGCTCAGGGTGCAGAGGAGGGAACCAAAGGTAAAGACAACCAGGGCCAGCATGTACAGGCGCTTAAAGCCCAGCCTGTCGCCCAGCCAGCCGCTCAACGGCACGATTACCCCCAGGGCCAGCATGTAAATGGTGACCACCCACTGCACGGTACCGGTATCGGTGTTGAAGACATGCATGATGGTCGGGATGGCCACGTTGACGATGCTGGAGTCCAGGATGGACATAAAGGCGCCGATGAGGGCTACCAGGACCGTCAGCATCCAGGGAACACCCGAGGCCGCTGTGCCGCCGCCACCAGGCGACCCTGCCTGTCCGGCCGATGATGTTCCGGCCCCGCCCGGGGCAGGCCCGGCCCCTTGTCCCGGCGAACCAGCTAGAGCCAATCCCTCCTTCCCGGTAGTCAGAGTTTGGCCCCCGTTGGTACCGGCATCACTCCCCGCAACAGGGGTTTCTCCCGGTCCAACGCCAGGAGGGACCACCCGAGCCTGCTCGTCCCGGCGGTCCGGCCTCTTACCGGCCATGGTCTTCACCTTCTTCCCGGTCCAGGTATTCCTGGATAAACTGCAGGTCAGTCACCAGGCGCCGGCTGCAGTCCTCCGGCAGGGCCTTAAAGACCCCCCGCAGCTCGTTTTCCACCGCTGCTGTAAAGCGACTGATGAATTCCTTTAACGCCGGCGTACCCCGCACCAGGACGCCGCGGCGGTCCTCCGGGTCCGGCACCCGCTCCAGCAGCCCCCGGGCCACCAGGCGGTCAAAGACGCCCGTAAAGGTGCTGGGCGGGATGCCAATATCCGCGGCCAGTTCTGTGGCCCTGGCGGAACCCCGCTTATTCACCTTCCAGAGGACGAGCATCTCCGTCCCCGAAAGCCCCTCGGCCTGAAAGAGCGGCGCCAGCCGCCGTACAAGCCGCCGGTGCACCCGGCTGAGAAGCTCTAAAAGCTGAACCCCTTGCACACCAGCCACCTACTTTGAAACCGAATTATTCGATACCGAAATAATAACAGTAAAAATAATAGCACCCGCAAAGGTGCCTGTCAAGGTATAGCCGGCTAGAGCTAGGCCTTTCCCGCATTACTATCCGTTAAAGCCATCCCGTGTCAAGCCGATAAGGATATAGTAGTAACCTCAACACCTGCATGCAGGAATTGGCAGGTAACCGGCGAATTATGCAGGAGAGGTAAGCAAAAACCAGAACCGGGGTGGTCCAAAATGCGCCAGGGCAGGTCCCTGTTGCCCATACTGCCAGTAGCTTTTTTATCTTCAATGTTCCTCCTGTTAGCCTTGCTGGCCCGCCCGTCGTTAGCTACAGCGACGGCGCCGGAACAACCCTATACCGTACTATGGCAGTTAAAAGGTGCGGGTAACCTCAGCCAGCCCCCGGTCCTCAGCCCCTGGGGCGACCTTTTCCTCCTGTCCAGTAATGGTCTCCTGCGCCTGGACGACCGGGGTCAGAAGATCTGGGAATACCGCACCCCTGAACCATCTACAAGCCTGCCGGTATTCTTTGCCGACGGTAGCATCTTCGTCGCCACCGGCAAGGCCCTCTACGAGATTAAGCCCTACGGCCGGGCAGGCTGGCGTTTCGCCATCCCCACCGGGGAAAAGGGGAACCGTGCCCGGGGTCCTAACCTGGCCCAGGGTCCGGGGGACTCTTTTTACCTGCTCCTGGGCGAAAACCTCTACGCCGTGGCCCCGCGGCGCAACATGATCTGGTACCTGGGGAAGAGCGATTACCCGGTAACCGTCGACGCCACCCGCCAGTACGTCTACGTGGCCTGGAACAAGGACGGCGCTGGCACCACCCTGGCCGCCCTGGACGCCAAGGGTGAGCCCGCCTGGCAGCGTGGCTTTGCCGAGCAGCAGCAGGTCTATTTGACCCTGAGCCCCGACAGAAAGTTCCTGTATGTGGTTAGCATACCCAAAACAATTGACCGTCTGAATAAAGCCGGCCTCTATGCCCTGGACGCGACCACCGGGGCCACCGCCTGGTCACGGCGCTTCGGGCAAAAGGAACTCAGCAATATCACCCTGGGGCCGGACGGGCTAATCTATCTGGTCGCCGGGAAGCGTTATCTCTACGCCCTGGACCCCTTTACCGGTCAAGAAATGCTCTCCAGCCAGCTTTTAGACCTCTCCGGTGCCGCCCCGGTGGTAGACAGGCAGGGGACCATCTTTGTCCCCGGCCAGGACTGCCTCTACGCCGTCAGCCGCGCTACCGGCAGGCTCCTGTGGGACTTTGAATTCCCCGGTGGCATCCCCTCCACCCCTACCTTGGGCCGCGACGGCCGGACGGTTTACCTCACCGACGGCCAGGGGACCCTCTACGCCCTGCAAAATAAGTAAAAGAAGTAATAACAAAAAACACCCCCGGAGGGCAGGTTGCCTGTCGAGGATGTTGTGGAGTACTGCTAACCGGGCGTCTTACTACTTATTTTCGCTTTAATGACACTCAATATCTCATTTAGGTCCATCTCTAATGATGATTCTACCTTCTCAGGTGAACCTGTATGTTTATGATAAGGGAAGGTTGGAACCTGACGCCAGTGAGGCGCATTATCCCAGCGTATAATAAGATTTCCATTTATATCTACCCAGTGATACGAATATTTACGTTCAGATCCAAAATAATAATCCTTTATGAAAAGTTTGCTCCCATCTATAAAGGTAAGGGTTGCTTTTATGCGTTTACGATTGGTTTCCCTTTCAAAAAGCTCAATGGCGTAAGTCCTAATAATGCTCCGAAACGTTTTCAGGACATTAAGCATCCTCAATCTCCTTTTTCTGGCGCATTAAATCTTCCAGTGTTTCCGTGGCAAACCGCCAGTCCAGGAGATCGTCTTCATATTCAAAAACCTCACCATCATTTTCCTGAACCATGGCCGCGAAACTTGCAAAAGTCATACCGTACTTTTTTTCGTAGTATGAACATTCGGCTCGATAGCGGTTTATCTTGCTTAAAATTAGGAGTAAAGCCTGCTCCTTCAGGGCTTCTCTTTCATTGGCAAACCCCATATTCCTAAGCACAGGACCTACCTTACGTAAAAAATCGACATCAAGATTCGTTTTATCCTCATACATAAAATCACCTCACCCGACCTGCTGAAATAGCTCTAAAAGCCATCCATGCCCTTTTATGCTTATCTTATCGTCGATAGTTACTTTTTGTCAACAACAAACGGACAGCTATTGAAATTCATACGGTGGTTAATACATTCGGCGGTTAATACATTTGTTATCTGGCCGATTAAATAAGGATAGGGAGCAAACAGCAGGATATACTACACCGGGTTGCCGTCACGTAACGCCCGGCGAAAAAAAGTAGTAGGGCAGAGGGTAGCCATGTATTATTATCTTATACCCATCTTGATCGCCATCTTCCTGGCCCCGATCGGGCCGGCAGGGACCATGGGTAGGGCTGAAGCGGCATCGCCAGGCACTTCAAGCGTACCGACGTTAGGTGAGGGCCTCTTCCCCGACGCCGCCGGCCACTGGGCGGCCGAACCTCTTAACTTCATGGGCGCCCTGGGCATAGTCAGCGGCTACCCCGACGGCACCTGCCGGCCGGACCAGCCCCTGACGGCGGTAGAGGCCGTAGCCCTGTTGCTCAGGTCCACCGAATACAGCACCGCCGGCGGGCCAGGCACCGCACGGAGGACCCCCCTCCCTACGAGGCCCCCTCTTAACCGGCGGACACCTACCCCCGGGGCCGACAACCAATCACCCCCGGACAAAATCCCTTCCGCAGCGGCCTGGGCCGCGGGTGACTTGAACCTGGCCCTGGAACAGGGTATCCTCACCGAAGATGAACTGCAGGAGGACATCCTCCTGCAGCCGGCGCCCCGCCACCTGGTGTGGCAGCTCCTGGCACGGGCGTTGAAAATACCCCTGGACGAGGGCGCAAACCTTAACTTTCAGGACGCCGCCCTGGTGCCGGCGGCAGCCCGGCCGGCCGCCGCCACCCTGGCCCGCCTGGGTCTCCTGCAGGGCTTCCCCGACGGCACCTTAAGGCCTGCGGCGACCATCACCCGCGCCGAACTGCTGGCCCTGCTCGCCCGCATGGTCGCCGACGGCTGGCTGAACCCCGCCCCGGCCCGCCGCCTGGAAGGCTGGGTACAGGAGGTCAAGCAGGCGCAGGCAGCCAGCGGCACCCGGCGGCCGCCGGCAAGGCCCCTGCCTGGCCGCCCGGCCGGGGCAGAGGCCGCGCCTGGTTCCGGGACTGCCGCCAGGCCCGGTTTCCCCTCCCGGCCCGGCGCCGCAGCCGCACCTTCTTATCTGGTAACCCTCAGCACCCCGGTCAGTGGCAGCAAAGACTACCCCCTGGCCGCCGACGCCGTCATCTTCGACGCCCCCCTGCCGGGACCCCAGGGCATCTTTAACCGCCACGTCACGGCAGTGTTAAACCAGCAGAACGAACTGGCCTTTGTCAAGGCCATGGAGCCCCGCCAGTTCCCCGGCCAGTTAAGCATCTACTACGGGACATTAGAAAAGGTCATCCAGGGCCGCGACCTGCAGGTGATCATCCGGGATTTAAGCCATGACCTGCACACCCAGGCCACCAGTTGGGCCACCACGGCACCCAAAGGCCTCCTGTCCCTGCCGGCAGGCCAGTGGGTGAAGGTCACCCTCACCGGGGATACCATCTGGAGCCTGGAACCCCTGGAGGTAAAAAGGGTTGCGGGGACGGTAGAATCTATTGAGGGCCGCAAAATTTACCTGGACAACTTTGACCAGAACCTGGGTAACGTCTTCCTGGATTGGGAGCGGGCGCGCCTGTCCAACCAGGACGGCACCCCCTATAGCGGTTCCGGCCTTAAAGCGGGCAGCAAGGTCGAGATCACCTGCCTGGACTGGGATAAGCTGCTGGAGATCAGGGCCAGCCAGTAAGCAGGCCGGGGGCAATTATATCGCCCCGGCCCCGCAACGGCTGCCAAACGCCCCCGCGTAACGTCCCTGCAGTAATCCGGCAACCGCTTGTTGCAAATCGCCGCTTGTTGGCATCAACAGAAGAAAAACAGCAGGTTATATGGCAGCTATTTTCGGGAGCTCTAACTCCACAGTCAAAGGGGGCTTCCCCAATTTTTTCGAGGCATTAAGGATCTCCAAGCCTACCAGTATTCCTTCTGCATCGATGTCCAACATTACACCCTGGGATATTTCTTCAGTTTCATAAATAGAGCTGTCATTAAAACGAATATATAAGGCGTCGGCATCTGGATCATAACGGAACTTCATTATTTATCATCTCCATACTTTTTAATTTTTGACGTTCTATATGCGGTTAATACCACATGATTATCTCCCGATAATTTTACGGCAACCCTGAGCAGGTATTCTTTTCCTTTTTCCTTGAAAACTTTCTGGTAAATTGAAACATCCTGCCCTTGCGTAATTATTCGTTCCGGATTACATATTGTCTCCCCCACTAACTCTTTATCAAGTTTCCTTTCTATTAGCTGCTTTTCAGCATGGTTAGTAAATCTAAGTTTCAAGGTCGCCTCTCCTACTTTTCTTTTTATACTCTTATTATATATTATACCACAGAAAAACCTAATCCAAGGTACCGCAGAGGATAAACGGATTCCCTGCCGGTAAGAACGGCTATATTCCGTATTTGACTGGCGAGGCAAAAGAAGATTATATAGGGGGGAATACCAATTAAAACTTCTAAAATATCAAGAAAACCCAGTTTTAAGCGCTTCAGGTTATATAACAGGTAAGCAGTGGGGGTATCCACCCTGTATTGCTCTGTTCGGTATTTGACACCCTGTGTCCCAGGCTATATATAGGATATAGGTTAGTAACTAACTAGTTAGTATACTATTTAACACAATGAAGGGGTGACCGGTATGAACGCTTTAACTAATATCAGGCTCAAAAAGTCGGCAGTAACTATCTTGCTGGCAGGCATTATCGTCGCAGCCGCCTTTATTTTTTACAACTACTTTTACAAGCAACAAGCAGCAGTAGCCCAGGAACGTGACAGCTTGACAGCCACCGGCACCATCGAAGCCAGGACCGCCATGGCCGCGTTCAAAATCCCCGGCAGGATTGAGACCCTCCTTGTCGACGAAGGCGCCAGGGTAGAGCAGGGCCAGGATCTGGCCCGCCTGGACAGCAGCGAGCTAAATGCCAAGCTGGTCCAGGCCGAAGGGGCTTATGCCGCTGCCCAGGGCCAGGTGAACCAGGCCAGCTATAACGTCACCTACCATAGCCAGCAAGTCGAAGCCAAGATCAAACAAGCCGAGGCAGGAGTAGCCGCGGCCGAAGTGGGCGTTAAGGACGCTCAAGCTCAAGTAGACGCAGCCGAGGTAGGCGTTAAAGATGCCAAAGATCAGCTAGATAACGCCAAAGACCTCTACGACCGCCTCCGCATCTTGCAGGACCAGGGTGCCATCGATGACCGCAAACTAGAAGAAACTAAGAACGGCTACGAGCGGGCTCAAAACGCCTACAACGCCGCCCAGATTAGCTACGAGCGGGCCCAAAACGCCTACAACGCCGCGCAAAAGAAGCTGCAGGAGGCCCAGGCTCTCCTCGACCAGGCAATATCAGCCCGCACGGGAGTGGTGGTAGCCCAGGCCCAGCAAGAAGCCGCCGTCGGCCAGAGCAAGCAAGCCAGCGGTGCGGTCCAGGAAGCAAATGTCTACCTGGCCAACGCCGTCTTAAAATCCCCCATGGCCGGCTTCATCACCCAGAAGCTCCTCGAGCAGGGCGAAATGGTCAACGCCGGGACACCTGTATTTGAAATTACCGACCTGCTCCATACCTACGTTAAGGTTTACATAAGCGAAAAGAAGA
>JASUSX010000049.1 GCA_030445875.1 Clostridia bacterium | reverse complement strand
CCTTTTCCTGGATAATGAGCTTCCGCAGGCGCTGTTCATAAAAGCCGGCCAGTTCTTCGGCTGCTTCCTGGGAGAAGGCTTCACTATATATGTGGTAATGGGGTGTTTCCCCGTCAGGTAACACCAGGGACCAGCCGGTGTCGTGGCGCACCTGGACGCCGTCCAGGAGCTCTACCCGGTCGGCCGGCTCCTCGCTGATCAGGGTGCGCATGACCCGGCCCTTGGCTTCCCAGGGACAGGGTACGGTACGGGTGACAGTATGGAGGGCCGGCAAGGCGGCCACTACTTCGCCCAGGCTTTCCTCCCGGCGGGACAGCCAGTCCAGGATATAGAGCAGGGCCGCCAGGGCATCGAGTTGCAGGTGCTGTTGGGCCAGTACCGGGACCCCTGGTGAGCAGTTACGGCCGGTGTCCGGCTGTAGTTGTTCCTGGACCTGGCGGGCCTCCATATCCACCCGGGCCACGGCTTCCTGGTGGATACCGGGGTGGCTCTTCACCCGTTCCACCTTACCCCCCAGCCGCTCTGCCAGCAGTTCCGCCGCCCGGGTGGCCGTCACCGGCAGGACTAGGCGCGCCCCCCGGTTGGCATCCAGGTAGATCCGGGCCAGCAAGGCTAGGTGTTGCGCCGGCGATAAACGGCGGCCTGCGCCGGTAAAAAGGATTAGCTCCTCCATGTTTTGATCTATTACTGCCCCCAGGCCGGCCTTGTAGCGCTGGATCTCACCGGCAAAAAAGGGCAGGTCTTGCTGGATCTCCCGCCAGCCTTTGGCAGGGTCGAAGTCCAGGCGCACTACATCGGCCCCGGCCCGTTGCAGGACCTCGCTTGCCAGGGCGGCTACTCCCCCCTGGCAGCCCAGGGCGACCCTGAGGGGCCTTTGCTGCAGCCCGCCGGCCAGGGTGGCCAGCAGCCACTCGCAATAGCTTTCCTGGAGGGTTGGAAAGCAGATGCTCGGCTGTACTTCTTTGACCTGGCGCCCGTCTTCCCGCCAATAGAGGTTTTCGATTTTACGCACAGCTTCGGGGGCAAGGTCGTGACCGCGTTCATTGACCAGGTGCAGCCAGACCTTTTCCCTGCCGGAGGCGTCCTGTTTGATGTGGCAGCCCCCGGCGAGCCTTAAGGAGCGGACGGCAAAACGGTGGACCGGGGTGGGCAACTGGCCCAGGTCGGCCACCTTGACCCCGGCGGCCATGAGGCCGGCGGCCATGGCCTTGCCCAGCATTTCCCCGGCCCCGCCGGAAAAGGTGCTTAAACCTACCATCTCGCCCGGCTTAAAACTGGCCCCATAGGCTAGACCCAGGCGAGTTACCTGGAAGGGGGTTAAATCGCCGGGCAGGTATCCCGGCGCCTGGCTGCCGACAAAGAGGGGCCGGGCCTCCCCCCGGCCCCAGATCAGGCTTTCATGGACCACCGTTTCCCGGCCCAGGCACTTCTCCGGCCAGACCTTGACCTCCGGCCGCACTTCGGCCCCGGCATCCACCTGGCTGCCGTCGCCAATAACCGCCCCTTCGTAAACCTGCGCCTGGCGTTGCAGGCTGGCCCGGCTGCAAACCACGGCCCCCCGGAGGGATACCCCCTCGCTGGCATAGACGTTATCCCAGAGGATAGAGCGTTTGATAACGGCCCCTTCTTCTACCCTGGTATAGGGACCCAGCATAGTAAAGGGACCAACCACGGCCCCAGCACCTATGTGGCAATAACCCCCCAGAAGCACCGGGCCTTCTATCCGGGCCGTAGGGTCGATCTCCACCCCTTCCCCGGCCACAATACCGTTACCCCGGTCTTCACCCACAACCCGGACCTTAACCTTACCGCCCAGGATGTCCTCCTGGGCCTGCCGGTACTGGTTCAGGTTGCCGATATCGCACCAGTAACCGGACAGGGTCACGCCGAAAAGGAGCCGCTTTTCCTTCAGCAGCCGGGGGAAAAGATCCTTGCTGAAATCAAAGGGCTTACCCTCAGGCACCAGTTCCAGGACCTCGGGTTCGAGAATATAGATGCCGGTATTGACCCGGTCGCTGAAGACCTCGCCCCAGCTCGGCTTCTCCAGGAAGGAGCGGATGCTGCCGTCGGGGTTGGTAATCACCACCCCGTACTCCAGGGGGTTGTCAACGGTGGTCAGCACCAGGGTGGCCAGGGCGCCGCTTTCCTTGTGCCGGGCTATGGCCGGCCGCAAGTCAAAATCCGTCAGGGCGTCACCGCTTACCACCACAAAGGTTTCATCTAAAAAAGCAGCGGCGTTTTTGACGCTGCCGGCGGTGCCCAGGGGCTTATCCTCGATAAAATAATGCAAGTGCAGGCCAAAGTCGCTACCGTCACCGAAGTATTCCTGGATCAACCCCGGCAGGTATTGCAGGGTCACCCCTACTTCTGTAATGCCCAGCTCCCGCAAAAGGTCCACGCAGTATTCCATTACCGGCCGGTTGGCCACCGGCACCAGGGGTTTGGGCCGCTTGCAGGTCAGGGGCCTGAGCCTGGACCCCTCCCCGCCAGCCATGATAATCGCCTTCATAGTCTACCTCCTGTAAAATCCATATCAGCCATCTTTAAGCATTTTACCCCGCCGGCCCCGGAAAAATTCCCGACCCTGGCTATTTAGTGAGGCTCTAAAGGACTTTCTTCCCGGCCATTCTTTAGGGCTAGGGCTATCCTTGCCCATTTATTGGCCATACTAATAGCCTCCATGGCAAAAACATGGTAGAATATTTACAAGTATAAAGTCGGAGGTGACCTGGAGTGAGCCTGGCCCTGGAAGAATTGGCCTTTACCAGAGAAAAGGTTTATACCTACGACGATTACCGGCAATTACCGGAGGGAGCACCTTACCAGCTCATCGGGGGGGAGCTAGTATTGACACCGGCGCCAACTTCCTATCACCAAATTATTTCCAGCCGGCTGGAGTTTAAAATGATGGACCATGTAACTGCCAATGATCTGGGAATAGTGTTAGATGCACCGATAGATGTCTATCTGGAAAAAACTGAAACCTACCAGCCGGACATACTGTTTATCAGCCGGGAGCGATTGAATATCGTTAAACAGGAGAAGATCGAGGGCGCTCCGGACCTGGTGGTGGAAATCCTCTCCCCCTCGACGGCCTACTATGACCTGCGCAAGAAGTACCGGTTATATGAAAAGCATGGTGTCCGGGAGTACTGGATAGTTGACCCCGAGGAAAAATCCATCCAGGTTTTTACCCTGGATAAAGGTAAATTTAAACTGGACCAGGAGGTAGCAAAAGAGGGTCTCCTCCGTTCCAGGGTAATCGAAGGCCTGACCATCGATGCGGCCGATATTTTCACTAACCCTGTTGTTACCCCGTAATAACAATACACCGTAGTGATGCCAGTAGATTACTGCCACCGCAACGAAAAAAGGGGTTGCCTTTGCTGGGCAGCCCCTTTTGTGCTATCTTCTATATTATACCTTATATTACTTCAATTTCATACACCACATCGTTTAGCAGATATAGCCGTACCTGCCCGCCTTTCTTCAGGCTGGCCGGGGTGATAGAACCGCTGCTGGCATGGACATATACATCCTGGGCTACATCATAGCTTTCCTGGCGCCAGGGGGTAGCGGCCGGGAGCAGGACAAGCCCGTCTTCCGGCAAGAGATAGACATCAACGTCAGCCACCAGGGTACCGGTGACCTGCTGCATCACTTTGAAGGTGTAACCTCCCTTGACATTCTCCACTGCTTCGACGCGGTTGCCTATGACCAGCTGGCTCAGGCTGCTATATTTCCTGCCGCCGGCAATGATTTCGCTCCCTTCGTGGAAATCCAGGGTAGCTGTTGTACCGTCGTAACGGGCCAGGGTAACGGTGCGGGCACCGGTGTTAACCGCCGTTACCTGCCCCCGCTGGGGCTGCAGGACTTCTACCCTTGCCAGGTCGTCGCCCAGGTAGGTGGCCCGGACAGTAGCGCCCTCAAGCACGTCTTTCACATCGGGGAAATCGACACCCGGCACTACAAGGTCCACGCCGTCGCGGATATAGAGCCGGTAGGTGTCGCCGTCCTCATCCTCGGCGTCAATGCGGTCCCATTCTGTCCGGATATCCTCCACGCGCAGGGTCAGTTCCGTACGCAGTTTAATCCCGGTAACGGTATCGTCGTCCAGAGTAATCTCCGCGTAATCACCACGCCGGATTTCATCCAGCTCGTCGCGGCCGTCGCGGCTCTCCACAGCGGCGTTCTTACCGATTACGTAAGTCTCCCGCCGACCGTCTTGATCCTGAAGCACCAGGAGCAGGCCGCTTTCGTCCAGGGAGACCACGGTCCCGGCGCGGGTATTATCCACTTCCAGGAAGATTACTTCTTTATCAACCAGGCGGAGGCTGGCACGCATGTCCTTTTTGATGTCGCTCAGGGTACCATCTTCGCCATCGATAACTATGCGGGCGTTATCCTTAATCTTGTACACCTGGTACGCTTGTTTTTCATCCTTCAGGGTTAACATCCTGTTCCCGGTATCGACGCTCACCACGGTGCCGGTAAGCTTGTCCTCCACCTGGCGGCCTTTAATTTCCAGCCGGGTTATTTCCCCCTTCTCAACGTGCGCCTGCACCTGGTCGCCGTTAGCCACGTCCGCCAGGGTGGCCCTGACCAGGCCGGGGATTGTAATGGTGGCGGTCTCAGCGACCCGGAAGGCCTGGAACTGGCCGTCAACTTCCAGGGTCAGGGCGCCGCTGGCGGGTACCACCGCTACCACCGTGCCGCTGACATCCAGGCGCGAGGATACCTCCAGCACCTCAATGGTCGTGACGGCATGGTCTTCTACCGTCACCCGCACCCGGTCCCCCGCGCGGATGTCCTTCACCGTCGGGAAACGCTGCCCGGCTACGATTACATGCACCGGTTCCGCCAGGCGGTAGGAGGCCAGGCTGCCACCATCGCCCTGCAGGGTAATCAGCAGGGCATCCGGCTTCAGGTCGTAGACAACACCCTCGGTAATACTCCCCTGGGTACGGGAGATTACGGTAATACCGGTCACGTAGTTGGCCGCATTCAGGGTGATTTCCACTTCATCCCCCGGTTGCAGGGCGGCCAGCCCCGGGCCGCCGGCGCCGCTGATCACCGGGTCGCCGTCTGGAGGCAGGTAAAGGGTACGGTACTCACCGCCGGTTACTTCCACCACCAGGGTTCGCTTTTCCGGGTAGACCGTGAGGATGCTTCCGTTTACCACCGCGCTGATGGGTTCCGCCGCCAGTTTCTCCAGGTATTTTATTTGATCCCCATCAGCTACCAGGGCCACCCGGTCCGAGGGCTGCAGGGCCAGGAGGGAGATAGGGCCACCCTCGTCATAGGCCGGCACATCAAAGGCGACCTGGAAGGTGCGCTTTTCTCCGCCGGCGGTGCTGATGGTCAACTGGCTCAAGCTAACCTCCACCACCCGGCCGTTAATAAGGGGGGTGGCCTCCGGCGCCCGGTCCTGAACCCGTCCCAGGAAGGCGGCCATTTCCGCCCGGGTAACGGCAGCGTCGGGCCGGAAGGTATTATCGGGATAGCCCCCCACCAGCTTGCTGGCCTGCGCTACCTGGACGTAACCGGTGGCCCAGGCCGGGATCAGGTAGCTGTCCGTAAAGGTGGGGCGGTCCAGGTTATTGCTGGCTTCCCCCTCCTTGCCGATCATGCGGACCAGCAGGCGGGTCACCCAGGCGCGGGTGGCGGCGGCCTCGGGATAGAACTCATCGGAGCTTTTCAGCAGGCCCAACCCCACCGCCCGGGCTACATCCTGCTCCGCCCATTTGGGTACCGTAAAGGGAACGGTGGCCGTATAACCGGCGCCGCCCCCCTGGCAGCGGACGGCCATGATTACCGCCTCCAGCTCGGTGACGGCCTGGTCCGGCCGGAAGGCCCCATCAGGATAGCCACCGACTATTTTCAAGGCGTTCATCCTGCTGATGTACCGGACCGCCCAGTGGCCGTCGGTAACGTCCTTAAAGCCCGTCGCCGCCAGGGCCGTGCCGCAAGAAGATATTAGCGCCAGTAACAAACCCAGGGTCATAAAAATATACTTTGCCCGGTGACGCTTGCTCATACTCCGCCCCTCTCCCTGGTAATTTCTCCTTCAGTTAGTTATTTCGACACTTCCTTAGCAAATCCTTCCTCGAAAATGAGAAGTGCGATGGGGGAGGTTGGAAGTGGGGGACTTGCCGGAACTGGCTACGCTTCCCATTTCCTCCCATCCGCTGGTGGCGTTACGTCGCCATGGCTGGCTCCCCCGAAAAAGCGGCAATGGGGTAACCATTACGGGATGCGATGGCATTGCCCCTGACACAAAATTCCCGGTATGGATATAATAATGCTGGATACCTTGCAGGCTGGCCCGGTATCCGGTTCCCGCGCGGGTAAAACCCGGTATTCTCCGGCCATTTGGATGGAGGCGTTCCCTAAGTGATGGTTAAGTTCTGAGTGCTGGACAGCCTATGCCTTCAATTTCCCACATCTCATATACGGGGGTAATGGCAATGTTCGTTGCTTTCCTGCACGCCACAGTTTCCATCCTGGCTGTCCTGAACCCCATCGGCAACCTGCCCATTTTCCTTTCCCTGGTGGAGAGGGAGCCGGCCAGCTACCAGGTGGCCACCGCCAGGCGGGCGGCCCTGGTGGCCTTTGGCTTGCTCACCCTCTTTGCCCTCCTGGGCAACAACATCCTCCTCTTTTTCGGCATCACCCTGGCTGCTTTCCGGGTGGCCGGCAGTATCATCCTCTTTGCCCTGGGACTCAAAATCCTCCATGGCCGCAGCATGGCCGGCCCCAACCTGGCGCCGGCCATGGCCAGGGGAATCGCCAGCGAAGATGACGTCGCCATCACCCCCCTGGCCACGCCCATCCTTGCCGGTCCCGGTTCGGTGACCACCGTCATGCTGCTCATTGGTCCCGAATGGGATTTGCCCAACTTCTTGTTGACGGTCGCCGCCATTGCCACCGTGTGCCTGGGCACCTACCTGATCTTCCGTTATGCCACCCCGATTACCCGTTATTTGAGCCCGGTGGAAATGAGCATTATCAGCCGCATCATGGGCCTCCTGCTGGCCGTTATCGCCGTCCAGATGGGCGCCTCCGGCCTGCTGGAGCTCTTTCCCGGGCTGGGACGGTAAAAAGGCAGGGCAGCTATCCCGCCGGCCAGGATTGCCGCCGGGAGGGGCAGACGTGATAGTAAGAAAGAAGGCAGGGCAGCGCCGGTTTTCCCCCGGCGCCGGTTGCGCCCCACCCTGCCCTGCCCCCATTCGCAGCGGGATTACCCGGCCGGCCCATCAACGGGGAGCCAGGCCGGGCCAATTAACCCGCTGTAAGTCCCGAGCTTCGCAAAAGGGCGCCCTGTCGCCGGTCATAGATCTGCGTTGCCCTTGCTCAATCACCGGGATCATCCCGGCCAAAAGGTGAAAATGCCGGGTGTTACGGTTTTACTTGCAGGGCCCGCACCAGGGCGGCGGCGGCTTCGGCGCGGGTGACGGTATGGTTGGGGGCAAAGGTGGAACCGTCACCCTGGATAATCCCCAGTCCCCAGGTCAGGGCTACGTAGCCCAGGGAACCGGGACTCAAGGAAGCGGCGTCGCTGTAAGGAACCTTATAGATCCCCTCCACCCGGGCGGCGCGCTCCAGGTTGAGGAAGCGGATCATGAACTTGGCCAGGAGTTCCCGGCTGACGGTAGCCCCGGCCTGCAGGTCTTCCTGCAGCCATTTCTCGTCCCGGGCCCGCTTCAGGATCTCCTCGTCCTTCAGGTCTTTATAACCCCACACACCATTCCTTACCATGAGCATGGCCCGCAGCAGGGAAACAACGGTGACGTTTTCGGCGGGGCGGAAGGATTCCCCGTATTCGCCGAAGATGCCGGCCTGGCCCAGGAGGTTGATTTCCTTTTCAGCAAAATTACCGGCGATGTCGTTGAAATGGTAGGGCCGCGGCTGCCTGGCGATAGGTTTGCCTTCCCAGTCCAGGAACTGGCCGGTCCGGGCATCCATCATATCCGAGGCGGGTTGGCCGGGATCCCCCAGGGGTTGGTACACCAGGTGTATCTTACCCTGCCCCGGGCCACCAGGACCGCCCGGAATGTAGATTTGGGTATAGCTCAGGTTCAGGGGACGGCCCTTCAGGAAGGTATCCAGGGCCTGCTGCCCGTTGAGGATATTGATGGCAGGCGGAAAAGCATAGTTACCCCAGTTAAGGTTATAGCTGGTGACGCGTCCCGCCACCGCGTCCACCGTTATATTGACGCCGTTACCGGGGAAGGGGATGCCGTTGACCAGGCGGCGGTATTTGAAGTATTGCACCGGCGGGTTCTGGCCGTCTTTCATGATCACCGGCTCCCAGCCGGGCTGGCTGCTGGCGTCAAGCTCCATCTCCTTGAAACGCTGCGGTTGCACCTTCTGCAGGAAGTCCTCGGCCAGGCGCTGGGCGGCCTGGCGGTCCAGCTTGCCGCCCTGGTCGGTTTCGTATGGAACAGGAGAGGGCAGGTCGAAACCCAACAATTCACCGTTACTGGCATTGACCCGGGCGCTCATATAATTGGGTTTGCCCGGCTCGGATTTATCACTACTCCAGTTCAGGTTCCAGCTGCGGATTTCCGGGTCCTGCCAGTCGGCGTAGAGGTTGGCGCCGCGCAGGGTGAGCCCGGCCGGGATATCGACCCACTTCTTCACCGCAGCGATGGCTTCTTCCTGGCTGATAAGTTTGGCCGCTTTTTCAATTTCCTGCAATTCCTCGGGGCTTAAAGGTTTGGATTGTTCGTGGGAAGACGCCGCTTTGCGCGCCATCTCCCCGGCGTAGCCCATACCGTCGGCGCCACCGCCTTTATCAAACCAGCGGCCGCCGCCCAGGTCCACCGGGGCGCCGCTCAGGGCGTCAATGAGCCCGCCGGAGGGATGGGCCAGCCGGTAGACCAGCAATACCGGCCGTTTCGCCCCGGCGGCCAGGGGCTGGAAGGGGGGCTGCAGGTAATACTGCAGTTCCAGCATGCCGGTCTTATTAAATACCTCCCGTGCCTTTGCCGGGCTAATGGCGCCGGTGGCGGCCGGCAGGGGTTCCCGCGTCCAGTCGAGGTTGTAGTTGCTCACCTGGCCGTCATCGCCGCGGACGTTGATGGTGACGCCGTTGGCCGGAAAGGGGATACCGTCAACAACCCGCTGCCAGCGGAAGGTGTAAGTAACCGGGCCCACGTTATACAGGGGCAACAGCTGGTTACCATCGGGCAGCGCCTGCAGTTCCGGCAAGTACTTGCCGGCCAGCTGGTTTAAGAGTTTTTCCGCCACCTGGCGAGCCTCGGCAGCAGAGATTGACGGTAGCTGCATCCCAGGTTGCGGCCGTTGCTCAGGCTTCCAGGTGCTCATGTTCATGATTTCCCCGGTCATGGCGTCGACATTGGCGTTAAAACTGCCACCCGGCTCCGCGGGCGCATTCCATTGCAGGGACCAGGTGCGGCGGCCGTCATAGCTGTTAAAAATGGAAGTAAAGCGGGAATATTCTTTCGGAATCGCAAAGTTATCTTTGACCGTGCGGATAGCCTGCTCCAGGGTAATGGCCGGCTTTTCCCCTGCCGCGGCTACAACGGCCTGGCCGGCCGGCTCAATACCCCCGGCCAGGGCTAACCCCGGGAAGAAAGTCACCAGGAGCAGGATCACCAGGCCGCAAGCTAAAAAACGATGTCTGATTTTTACCATGCTGCTCTTCCTCCTCTATAAGATGCGGGATGGGGGAGGTGAGAGGTGGGATGCTTGTCGGAACTGGCTATGCCAGTTCCTGAATTAAAGCTTGCCGTGCCCCTCATTTTCCACCGTTCGTTGGCGGCAGTTCGCCGCCATAGGTGACTCCTTAGTAAAAGAGATGGGTAGGGTAAGAAGCGCCGTACCAAATATTACCGACCTGTAACATAAAGTCGCATCCGTCAGGTCATAAGCTCCTCCCCCTTCCCCGCTGACCTTTATTGGCATCGCTACTACAAAGATATAGACGAACAGGCGAGGGAAAAAGTTCCCAATGGAGGGCTCCCCTGCCTGTCCTTTTTTAGGTACCTGCCATCCCATTCCCGGAGCATCGTACTGGTAAACGGTAAACCACTAAAATTACCTTATATATTGCCCGCTAAAGAAAATAATGGTATTATTTAGCCAGGGGGAGGAGATTAGACATGCCCGAAGAAGCAAGAAAAGAGATAGCTGCCGGTGCAGATGAGCAGGGTTTCTACAGGGGGTTCGACCCCTTCGGCTATATAATCCAGCAACTTAACAACATATATGCCCGTTTTGAAACCCGTTTGGACAGGATCGAAGCAAGGATCGACAAGCTGGATAATAAGATCGATACCCAGGTAAACGCCCTGCGCCAGGAGATACAGCAAAACGACTCTGCCCTACGCCAGGAAATACAAAAACACCATGCCGCCCTGCGCCAGGAGATGCAGGAGGGCTTCAAGGTTCTACAGCAAGCCGATATATCCCTGCGCCAGGAGATGCAGGAAGGCTTCAAGGTTCTACAGCAAG
>JASUSX010000048.1 GCA_030445875.1 Clostridia bacterium | reverse complement strand
TGATGATCGCCCGGGCGCTGATGCACCGGCCGCGCGTTCTTTTCCTGGACGAGCCGACGGTGGGCCTGGACCCCCAGACCCGCCGGAAAATCTGGGATTTAATCCGGCGGATGAACACTGAGGGGATGACCGTACTCTTGACCACCCATTACATTGAAGAAGCCGAAATGCTCTGCCACCGGGTAGGCATTATGGACCGGGGAAGCTCTAACCTGGAAGACGTTTTTATTGAGTTAACAGGGCGGAAGGTGGATGATTGACATGGAGTTTTATACGGTCTTCTGGCGGGAAATGATAGTATTGAAGCGTACCTTCTACAAGTTTTTTGCCTCGCGCCTGGTGAGCCCTTTGCTGTACCTGGTGGCTTTCGGCTGGGGCCTGGGACGGGGCATCCGTATGGACGGGGGCAATTACCTGCCTTTGGGCGTGGCCTACCTTATTAAAGCCCTGCCCCTGACCCATACCAGTTATGCCCTGCGATCCCTGGCCCAGGGCCAGGGCCTCCTGCCCGTCTCCCTGGCCGTGCTGGGGGTCTATGCCGCCTTGTTGTTTATTGCTGCTGTGGAGTCGTGGAGAAGGTGCGGTAAATTTTTTAGTAAAGAAGACTTGCAATAGTAGACGCAGCTGCTATAATTCTTATTGAAATGATTGATACCAGGAAAGGAGGAGTAGAACCTTACCTTTTACTCATTTAGCGGCGATGGAGCTCGCCTGATGCTCAATGAGCTGATAGCTCCTACCGAAAGCGGCCAGTGATCGGTAGGAGTTTTTTATTGTTTGCCACCCTCCGGCTACCCTGGGCCTTCATTAAAGCTCAGCCGATCTCTGGTCTAATATAAGGGGGTTTAAGCTTATGGAAAACATATGGCTCGTGGCGGCCGAATGGCTGGGTTTAGCTTTGTTAAGCGGTTTACTGGCCGGTTGGACGGGGATCTCTATTTCTTTAATGGAGATTGCTGTGGGCGTAATAGGCGGCAATTTTTTAGGTTTACACACCACCCCCTGGATCGATTTTTTGGCAGGCGTGGGCAGTATTTTACTTACCTTTCTGGCCGGGGCCGAGGTCGATCCGGTAGTTTTGCGTAAGAGATTCAAGGAAAGCACAGCAATTGGTCTACTTTCCTTTGCCTTGCCCTTTGGCGGGGCTTTTGCCTATGCTTATTATGCCCTGGGCTGGACGCTGCCGGCAGCCGAAATTGCCGGTATTGCCCTGTCGACAACCTCCGTAGCCGTGGTCTATGCCGTGATGGTAGAGACCGGCCTAAATGAAAGTGAATTAGGCCGGATTATCCTGGCGGCCTGTTTTATTACGGATCTAGGGACAGTGGTCGCCCTGGGAATTCTTTTTGCCAATTTTAATCTCTGGATGCTATTATTTATTGCCGTGGCAACCGTGGTCCTGGCCCTGGTGCCGCGTTTCAGCCGTTTATTTATCCAGCATTATGGTAACCGGGTAAGCCAACTGGAAATCAAATACCTGTTCTTTCTCCTTTTCTTGCTGGGTGGGCTGGCCTCCCTGGCTAATAGCGAAGCCGTTTTGCCGGCTTACTTATTGGGCCTGGCGTTTGCCGGCTTCTTCCTCGAAGAGAAGAACTTGACTTTGAGAGTGCGGACCATGGCCTTCGCTTTCTTGACACCCTTTTACTTTCTCAAAGCGGGGCTTTTTGTTTCCCTGCCAGCGGTGACTGCCAGCGCCGGGATAATTATCATCGCGCTGTTGATTAAAATCGCGACCAAATTCATTGGGGTCTGGCCAACAACGCGTTTCTTTAAATTTGAACCACGGGAGGGCATGTATACCACCTTGTTAATGTCTACCGGGCTGACCTTCGGTACCATTTCCTCATTGTTCGGCCTCAACCATGGTTATATCAGCCAGACCCAGTATACGATTTTAGTAACGGTAGTTATCCTTAGTGCCGTAGTGCCGACGCTGATTGCCCAGGCCTTTTTCCGGCCCGACCGGGTCCCGGCGCCCCAACAAGAAAAGCGTCGCCATGCTTTGATACCACAAAAAGAGGAGGGTAATTAAATCATGTTTAACAAGATTTTAGTAGGCTACGATGGTTCGCCTAATGCCAGGAAAGCCCTGCTTGCTGCCCTTGACCTGGCTAAGAAATACGGGGCGCCAATAACGGCCGTTTCCGTGGCCCATGTGCCTGATTTTGCCGATACCAGAGACGAAGTTAACGGTGTCCTGGAGGATGCCAAAAACTTTTTTGCTCAAGCTTTGGAGGAAGCTCAAAACCTGGCTACCCGGGAAGGGGTAACATTAACGACCAAGGTAGTGCCCGGCCACCCGGCCGATACCCTGGCCCGCCTGGTGGAAGAGGAGGGTTATGATCTGCTGGTATTAGGAGCCCGGGGATTAAGCGGTATCAAGCGCTACCTCTTGGGTAGCGTTTCGGAAGCTATGGTAAGGCTGGCTAACTGCCCGGTGTTGATAATTAAGGGCAAAATGCGCTCATGAGCGCTGATGACTCCTGTCTGGATAATTCGGGCAGGAGTCATTTGTTTTCTTGCCCTAGTATCATGCTTTCCCACGCTACTTCCGAAGTGGGGAGGGGGTGGGGATTTGGCCTCCACGAGGCTATGGATCAAATCGGGGCCGTTGCCGGCCCTCTCATTGTCGCTTTGGTACTTTACTTAAAAGGCGGTTATAAAACAGGGTTTGCCATCTTATTTATCCCGGCTTTCCTGGCGCTTACGGTTCTTGTTGTGGCCAGGTTTTTATACCCGACGCCGCGGGAACTGGAAGTGACCCCAGCTATCCCTGCGAGTAGAGGATTGCCAAGAACATTCTGGCTCTACCTGGCAGCCGTTGCCTTTATAGCGGCAGGTTACGTTGATTATCCCTTAATTGCCTTTCATTGCGCGGCTCTTCCTGTTCGACAAGCTTTTTACCCATTTTGAAAAAGAAGAGAACATCAAAAACCTCCGTGGTAAACTACAGGATGACCTGGTCAGAATTCATGATATCCTCAGCCACTCCACTTCCAACAGCATTATCATCATGAATGAGATTTTCACTTCCACAACATTGAAAGATGCTATTTATTTAAGCCAGAAGGTAATGGAGAGGATAATACAACTGGATTTACTATGCGTTTGCGTAACATTTATAGATGAATTAGCATCTTTAAGTCAGAAAACCGTAAGCATGGTCAGCACGGTAGTACCCGAAAATCCAGCATTGCGAACATATAAGATTGTAAGAAGGCCTGCTGATGGACTTGCATACGCGATATCAATTGCCGAAAAGTATCGACTCACATACGCTTGTTTAAAGGAGCGGATAAAATTATGAAGGTTTTTCTCATGTATAAAGATCATAATTTTGACTTGCAGCAAGAATTACCATCTAATGAACAAGTACTAACCCAAGACCTGGAATTAAACACGCTGTTCAATGCTATGGCGCGCGGTGACGAATTTTTATTTAAAGTAGCAAAGAAAGCTATTTTGTCCTGTTTAAATAATGATCTGGACACAATATTATACCGGCAGGATATTTTAAGAGATTGCCTTAGAAATTCCTCAATTGTCAGGGCTATCTACTATATCGCGGTAGAATCAATTGAAAGCGAGAAAAAGAATTACTTAAGCATTTTCAGCAGATACCCCGCTGC
The DNA here is from genome assembly GCA_030445875.1 of Clostridia bacterium. Lineage (GTDB taxonomy): Bacteria > Bacillota > DSM-521 > Neomoorellales > Neomoorellaceae > Neomoorella. The sequence goes on along the minus strand of JASUSX010000048.1, from coordinate 6,904 downwards.
CATATTGTATAGATCAGTAGAAGTGTTGCAGATGTTTGTGGGTATGCTTAAAAAACTAAGAACTATCGCCGATGAACATGCCGATAAATTTGAGTCAGAGGGCTTTACAGCGTTTTTCGCGATGCTTAACGAAGAACTTGATGACGAATATTTCGCCGGCGTCCAAAATCATCTAAGGGAACTGAAATTTCGCGATGGAGTTTTGATCAGCGCTGAATTAGGAAAAGGTAATAAAGGTATTAATTACATTCTTCGTAAACCACGAGATAAAAAACAGAGTTGGATGGAGCGGATCTTTGCCCCAAAACCGCCCGTTTACACTTTTTATATCAGTGAACGCGATGAAAGCGGCGCCAGGGCCCTGTCGGAATTAAAAGACAGAGGGATTAACCTTGTGGCCAATGCCCTCGCCCAGTCCACTGATCATATTCTCAGTTTTTTTAACGTTTTGCGGACCGAATTGGCCTTTTACGTTGGTTGTTTGAATTTACATGAGCAACTGGCCCCAAAGGGGGAGCCCATGTCCTTTCCCCTACCGCTGCCTCCCGGCGAACGCAGACATTCTTTTAATGGATTATACGATGTCTGTCTGGCTTTAAGCCTGGAACAAAGAATTGTGGGTAACGATGTGAATGCTGACAATAAAGACCTCGTAATAATCACAGGCGCCAATCAGGGCGGCAAATCGACTTTTTTGCGCAGCATAGGTTTGGCCCAATTGATGATGCAATGCGGCATGTTTATACCGGCTGAGTCTTTCCGTGCCAATGTCTGCGACGGCCTTTTCACGCACTACAAACGGGAAGAAGACGCCACCATGAAAAGCGGCAAACTTGATGAAGAACTCAGCAGAATGAGCGATATCGTAGACCATATAACGTCGAATTCCATAGTGCTGTTTAATGAATCATTTGCCGCGACAAACGAAAGAGAAGGCTCGGAGATTGCCAGGCAGATAGTTTGCGCCTTATTGGAAAAGCGTATCAAAGTTTTCTTCGTTACGCATTTATATGAGTTTGCCCATGGCTTTTACGATAAAAAAATGGCAAACGCCCTTTTCCTGCGGGCTGAAAGGCAAGCCGACGGAACACGAACTTTTAAGTTAATCGCAGGCGAACCATTGCAAACCAGTTATGGCGAAGATTTATATAACAGCATATTCGGAAAGGGTAATTAAATTCATTCATGTGGATCGCGGAAAGGCTCACCGGAGAATTTGGCCAGGATCTCCTGGAATTCTTCGGTGAGGGAACGGAACCTGGTAATCCCTTGAACCGTGTTTTGGTTCTGCTCCAGGTTAAGGTAATCCACCTTATTTAAGATGAAAAAGAGGTGCGTAACCCTGGAACGAACCGCTTTTAAAAATTCTACTTCCACCTCGGTGATCGGCGGATCTGCCGAAACGAGAAATAAGGCGGCGTCACACTGGGGCAGGAAGTTAAGGGTAGCTTCAGTGTTATGCCGGAAAGTTGAACCAATGCCGGGAGTATCGATTAAGACTACTCCTTTACTGAGAAGAGGGGAGGGGTAGAAGACCTCAACCTGGGATAATTTATTGCCCTGCTGAAAAACTGGCAAAGGGCTTAGAAAGGGGCAAGGGGAATAAAAGTAGCGCCTTGCGGCGCCACTTTTTTAGCGGGCGGGTTGGCAACTGGCGTCGTTAAGGGTTAGTCAGGCCAGGGCCAGTTCGGTGAAAGGGGTTTGCTGCTCAATGGCGGTCGCCAGATAGGCCATGGTTTCCCGCACCCGGGCCAGGGGTTGGCCCTGGACCTGGGCGGCCAGGGTTGCCCCGTTCTCCCGGGCATAAGCCACTCGAACCGTCAGATCACTCACCACCACAGTGGAGATAGCAGCAGAAGCAGGCTCTACGAGCCTGGCTTCCGGGGCCAGGTCTTTTACCAGGCCCACGGAACCCAGGGCCAGGTCCCCCACGGCGACGGAAAATTTGGCGACGGCGTTCTCCCGGCGGCGCTGGAGGGTAAAGAGGTTGGCGGCAGCTACCCGCGCTTCCTGGCCAGCCATGCGGGCCTGCCGGGGCAGGGGAACTCCAGGAACAGCATGGGAACGGAACGCGGTGCAGTCGCCAGCGGCAAAAATGGCGGCATCACTGGTTCGCATATAGTCATCCACCAGGATGCCGGCATATTCGTCGGTTTCCAGACCGGCCTGCCGGGCTAAATCAGTACGGGGCAGAGTGCCATTAGCCAGAATAACTGCATCGGCAGGCAAAGCAAGGCCGTTGCTGAACTGTACCTGTTCCACCCGGTTGCCGCCCAGCAATGCTACCACGCCGGTGGCGGTGATAATCTCCACGCCCCGCTGGCGGAGCTTCTCTTCCACCAGCTCGCAGAACTCATCGCTAAAGACCCGGGCCAGGCAGCGGGGGAGCAGCTCCACCAGGGTAACGCGCCGCTGGGGCCTGGCGCTACAGGCCAGGGCCAGTTCGACGCCGTTCATGCCTCCGCCGATAATGACCAGGTTTGTGGCCTCAGCCAGACGTTGCTGCATTTCTTTGAGGTAGGGCAACTCTTTTTTAAGGACAAAGACACCGGGCAGGTCGGCCCCCTTAAGGGAAAGAGGGGCCGGGAAGGAACCGGTAGCCAGGATCATTTTTGCATAGTATATTTCTTCGCCGCAGGCGGTGGTGACGCGTTGGTTCCGGCAGTCAATTGCCGTCACGGCATCGATTACCAGTTTAACTCCCGCCTGCCGGAGCCAGGCGTCGCTCAGGACATATTTATCCAGGGTTCCGGCGGCGCTGGCGTAAGCCAGGCCCCAGGGGATCAAGGGCCGGATCTCTCTCCGCACCAGGGTAACCTTTTTATCCTGGTAGTATCTCCGGGCGGCCAGGGCCGCTGTATGGCCGGCAATCCCTCCGCCGACAACAAGGATATCTGTGTGTTGCATACCAGTACACCCCTTTCTGCTTTTTGAAAAGCCTTAAAGTCACCTGTAGCGGTTTACAGACTCTCCAGCTGGGATGGCGTCTCACCCTGCACTTCTGTTAACCTTTGTCCAGTGTCCAGGCCTGACGTAGCCATGGCAGCGATTATAGACAGAGGCCCGCCCTGAATACCGGTTTTTACAACAAAGCTTTACCTGCCGGGCAGCTGAGAGGTATCCGGCCCTGGTCGGGGATAGGAGGGGGGAGGGGTAAGATCTTTACCATACCGGCGTCAAAACCGATTTCGTCCAGTATCTGCCGGGCACGGCGCCAGGCCTGTTCCTGGCACAGCATGGGGTCGGGGCGAGAGGGCTTGCTGCCGTAGTTCCTGGCTGGCCGGAAGTGACACTGGCCCTCGACGCAGCCCGTCAGTACGATTTGCCGAGCTCCGGCCTCGACGGCCTGCAGCACCTCCAGGGTGCCGATCCGGCTTAAACAGGGTACTTGCAACACGGAGACATCGTCCTGGCAGTCGATCCCGGCGGCATTTTCAAAGTTGGCGTAGGCACAGTAACTGCAGGTGAAGATAACGGTACCCGCTGTCTCCTCCGGCGTCCTACTCAGGGTTTGGAGTTCGGCGGCTACTTCGACCTGGCTGTAACCCGTCAGGGTAATGGCTCCAGCCGGACAGGCGGCTACGCAGGCACCGCAGCCCTGGCAGAGGAGGGGGTCGATATGGGAGCGGTGATCTTTAATAGCCGGGGCACCGTGGGGGCAGATGCGTACGCAGGTGAGGCAGGCGGCGCAGGCGCCTTCGACCCGGGCGACTTGGTGGGGGAGCTGGTAGCTCTCCCGGGCCAGGATGGCCGCCGCCTTACCGGCTGCGGCTCGGGCCGAGGCTATGGTTTCCTCCAGGTTCTTGGGCCCTGCTGCCAGGCCACAGGTAAAGATGCCGGGCACCGGCGTCTCCACGGGCTTTAATTTGGGGTGGCTGGCGGCGAAAAAGCCATGCTCGTCCAGGGGCGCTTGGAACAGGGAGGCCAACCGGGCATTGTCCGCCCGGGGTTCCATACCGGTGGCCAGCACCAACAAGTCAGCGTCAATAACGACTTCCTCATCCAGGATAGAATCATAGGCCCGGATATGCACCCTGCGCCCGGAGCCCGTACCTGCTGCGGCAGCAGTTACGCGAGGCGGGTTTTCGGCCTGGTAGCGCAGGAAGAGGACGCCGCGGGAACGGGCTGCCTCATACCACTCCTCCTGCCGGCCGTAGGTCATAATATCCCGGTTGAGGACGTAGATTTGGGCCGCCGGGTTGATCCGCTTGAGTTCCAGGGCGTTTTTTATAGTCTCACTGCAACAGGTGCGGCTGCAATAGGGATGGTCGACATCGCGGGAATGGACACACTGGATGAATACCACCTGCTGCAGGCCGGCCAGCCTGGCGTGGTCTTTAAGCAGGTCTTCCAACTCTAACCCGGTCACTACCGCCGGGTGGTGGCCGTAGAGGTACTGCTGCGGCTTTTTTTCCCCAGCCCCTGTCGCCAGGATGGTAACGCCGTGGCCGATGGTTTCCCTCCTTTCCCCGGCAACATCAATTTCCGTCCGGAAGGAGCCCGGGTGACCGGCTGTAGCTATGATTTCAGCGTCAAGATGGAGATGGATATGGGGGTGCTGCGTAAGGCGCCGGTTGAGCTCGTCCAGGTAGGTCTGCACGTCGGCGCCGGTCAGGGTATGGCCCAAACGGCGGCCGTGGCCGCCCAGGTGCGTTTCTTTTTCTACCAGGTGCACCTCATAACCCAGGTCTCCCAGAGTGAGGGCGGCAACCATGCCGGCTATCCCACCGCCGATTACCAAGGCAGCGGGGGTTATCGTGATCATTTCTTCCACCGGCGGGGGGGCAACGTTCAAACTCGCTACCGCCATACGTATCAGGTCCCGGGCTTTTCTGGTGGCGAGTTCGGGGCGATTGCTGTAAAGCCGGACCCCATGGTCCAGGAGGTTAACTATTTTATAAATACAGCCATCTTCACCCCCTGCTGGTGCTGTATTATTAGCGGTAAGAGCCTTTACACCGGGAAGCATTTCGGGTAGGACCGCCCGGACCAGGTGCCTTTTGACGACCGGTTCCAAGGCGCGGGCGCTGCAGGCCGCCGTCACAACGCGGTTCAGGCCGGAGGCGGCGATAGCCTGTCGCAGTTCCTCGCCGGCGGCGGGGTCGCAGAGGGACAATCTCTGCACCCTGACTACGCCAGGCAAAGTGCGGCAGTATTCCTCTAATTGATCCAGGTCCAGGCCGGCATCCAGTTGGTCGCAGGCACAGATAAAAACACCTACCCTGTAAATAGAGGTGGGAGGTTGGAGGTGGGAGGTGGGAGATGGGTAGGAACCGGCTAAAGCCGGTTCCAGATTAAAGCCTGCTGTGCTGTCGTTTTCAGCTTCTTTTGGTGCCAAAGGCGAGGCATGAGGGGTTTCCCTTTCTTTTTCTTGCAGCCAGGCGGCACAGGTAGCGGCCGCGGCTGAACCTTGGGTGACGGCGTCGATTACATCGCAGGGGCCGTTGAAGGCGCCGGCGACGAAGATGCCGGGACGCGAGGTGGCAACCGGGGCCAGGGCGGGCGTCAAGCAGAAACCATCCGGGTCGAGTTCAATCCCCAGGGTCGCGGCCAGGTCCCGGGCGCCATCCGGCGGCCTCAAGCCCGTTGCCAGCACGGCCAGGTCGAATTCCTCCACGTTGGCCGGGCTATCTTCCAGGGCGTAACGGATCGTAAGACGGGGGTTTGCCGGCGTCTGGATAATACTATGAATACGAGAGCGCACCAGTTGCAGGCCGTACTCCTGCCGCGCCCGCGCCAGGTAATCTTCGTAGGCCTGGCCGTAAGTACGCAGGTCCATATAGAAAAGGGTTATTTCCGGCAGGGGTAGATTTTGCGCCGTGGCCGCCTCGTAGAGCATTAAGGCTTCCTTGAGGGCGTACATGCAGCAGACGGCCGAACAATAAGCCACCCCATGGGCCGGGTCGCGGGAGCCGGCGCACTGGAGAAAAGCCACCCGCTGTACCGGGCCGTTATCTCCCTGGCGTTGCGGGTAGCCGCTAGTCGCCAGGCGCTGCTCCAGCTCCAGGCCGGTCACTACGCCCGGGTAGCGCCCGTAACCATAGCGGTCAGGGAGGCTGGGGGGCAGGTATTCCTCGTAGCCGGGGCAAAGGAGGATAGCCGCTACCTCTAACTCTTCCTCCCGGCCTTCCCGGATAAGTTGCAGGGTGAAGCTGCCAGCATCCCCCCTTAACTTTCGTACTTCGACGCTGGTAAGGAGGGTAATATTATCTGCCCCGCCCTGCTGGATAAAATGGGGGGAACGGATGCAAAAGAAGCTGTCCGGCGGCGTCAAGGCGCAGGCGCTGCAATCATTGGTAGGAAAGGTTTTGGCGAGTAGAGCGAATTTACCCCCTGGCCGGGCGGTGCGTTCCAAAAGAACCACCCGGTGGCCCAGGCGGGCCAGGTCCAGGGCTGCCTGGACTCCAGCGATGCCGGCTCCCAGTACAGAGATGGGTAATTTATTATTAGGCACCATGAAGTTATCACTCCTTGCTATCTAAGACCAGAGCATCGGCTACCAGCTCGACCAGGTTTTTGGCCTTCACGTCGAGGTGGTAATGGCGGCATAGATCATTTAACTGATCAACGCAGTTGTGGCAGGGGGTGGCGACGATCCTGGCCCCCGTACGCTGGATCTGTTCTATCTTGACCCTGCCTTTGGCCATACGCTCCTGGCCGAACTCGCTTAAAGAGAGCATACCGCCACCGCCGCCGCAACAATAATTGTTCGCGCGGTTGGGCGTCATTTCCCGGAAATCGGCAACCGCCGCCTGCAGCACCCGGCGCGGTTCTTCAAAAATGCCCTCTTTACGGCCCAGGTTGCAGGGGTCATGATAGGTTACCGGATCGGTGTTGCGGGAGGGGTCGAGGTGGATGCGGCCGGCAGCGAGGTATTCATCCATAAGCTGGACAATACTGCGTA
>JASUSX010000047.1 GCA_030445875.1 Clostridia bacterium | reverse complement strand
TATAAGATCATTATATTTCTTCCCATATTCTCTTTAAGCTCAACTGAAAACCCGGTAGCACCTTGGAGCAGTAAACGCCATCTTCATCGGGCCATATCTGCCGGTAACGCCCATCCTGTAGCTGGAAAAACTCAGCCTGGCGGGTGTCGGGGTGAATCAGCCAGTACTCGCGGACGCTAGCCTGTTCGTACTCAGTAAATTTGACGTGCCGGTCGCGGCCGAGGCTTTCTGGTGAAGTTATTTCTACTACCAGATCCGGCGCCCCGTCCAGGTAGGTGGGTTTCAGAAGATGCAGGCGTTCTTTGGCCACATAGATAATGTCGGGCTCGCGGCCGCGCTTTAGTGGTTCCGGCAAGCGTACCAAAAAAGGAGCAAAAAGCACTTCCCCCACATCATGATGAGTGACAAATGCCCTCATAATCATGAAGAGAAAGCCAGCCACCCTTTGATGTTTTAATGACGCCAGCGTCATCAATACAACCTCTCCCTCCACCCATTCGGCCAGGGTGTCTTCGTCGGCCCAAGCTAAAAATTGCTCGAAACTTATTTTGCCGGGCGGAAGGGTATGTTCATCAGTGGGAGCGTATTGAGCCAGGACTTCTTTGAGCAGGCTACCATTATCCGGTTGGCTCATTTTATTACCACCTGCCAGCAGAAAATTGTTGCTCCTACTGAAAGCTTACTTGAGACAAGATTACTGATTGCCCTATCAAATAATTGCCAAAGACGTTCGCCTGCTAAGGGTCGCTGGCGCTTGATATAGTCAAAAATATCGCGTAAATCTTCCTGGGCCTGAGAAGATAAATAATTTCACTAGGTCTCCTTCTCCGTTACGTATGATGAAAACAGGCTCAAATACTAAAGCCATAATAATAATAATAAATACTCAATGCTACTTCTCTTTCGGCTTCATTACTTTAGGGTGCAAATTACCCAGGGCTACGGCCGGCGTCCGGGCGGCGGCTTTGTTTTCGTCCGCCACGGCGGCCAGGAGCTCCTGGCGGACGATGGGCACCTCCGGCGGGGCGTCGATACCGATGCGGACTTTATCGTCTTCAATGCCGACGATAGTGATTTTAATGCGGTTATCGATAATGATGGCTTCGTTTACCCGCCGGGTAAGGACCAGCACGGGCGGCAACTCCTCTGAAATAAGATGTGTGAGGTGAGATGTGAGAGGTGAGATTCTTGTAGAGACTGGCGGCGCCAGTTTCAAATTAGCGCCTGCCTACCCCTCATTTTTCCCATTTGGTGGTACTGACTCGCCACCAGCGAATGATTCCTTAAATAAAGGGTGCCTGGTAGTATATTTTGTACCTTCCAGGATAATCTGCATACCCCGCCTGGCTGTGGGGTTGATGACCATGGGGCCGACCAGGTTGGCCGTGGCCCGGCGGATGTCGCCGTCCGGGATGGTCACGACGGCGTAGACCAGGGCGTCCGCCGGTTTCTCTATGTCCAGCTCCTCCTGGAGGCTCGCCGGCAGCTCGACGGCATAACCGGGGAAAAAGAGGAAGGGGTCGGCCAGCAGGAAGGCCACCTCCGGGTCGGCGGCAGCCTGGAGCCAGGTGAAGGCCGGGTTCTCGGGGATAGGGTAAAAGAAAAACTCCCGCAAATCCTCGAAGGCGGGGACGCCTCCGGGGAAAAGGAGTAGTTCTTCCGGTTTTACTTCTACCTGGCCAAAACGGGTAGTGCTTATTCGCACTGGTATTGCCTCCCTGATAAACAAAGCGGCCGCCAGGGTAATAAAATTGCCCCGCAGGCCGTAAGCTTTTTAATGCGGTTTGCCCTGAAAAATGGCCCTGCCACTTACAGCGGTTTACGGCGGCTAATGGTTGTCGCCTGCTGTCATAGTCTACTTTGTAAAGAGATAATAAGGCAGTGTCCCTATCGTTAGTCGCCCGCCCAGGCCTGGGCCGTCACCCTAACGTCAATCCCTAACGCAGGTAATCAATGAGGCTCGGTTGCAGGACCATGGCGCCGGTGGATAGGGAGGCGCGGTAGACGTTCTCCTGGGTTTTATAGTTCATGACAGTCTCGGCCAGGTCGATGTCCTCCAGCTTGGACATGGTTTTGGTGAGGCCAATCTGGGTGTCATCCAGGCGGGACATGGCCATCTCCATGCGGTTGCTCTTAGCGCCCAGGGTGGCGCGGAGGTTGAGGATATGGTCGATGGCCTGGTCGAACTGTCCCAGGGTGTTAGACACGGCGGTGTTGTCGTGGCTCACTAAGGCGTCATGGAGTACCCCCAATAAATCAAAAACGCTTTTTTCTGCTGTACCATCACCATTAATATCAGCATTGATTGCTTGCATAAAAGCCATCTCCCCGTTTACATTGACAGCGAGGGCTACCTGGGGGGCCACCTCCCAGTTCAGATCCTGGGTATTGCCGCTATAACTAACCCCACTGGGGGTACGGGTAAAGGGAGCGCTAGTGGTCTGGCTGCCGCCGAAAACAAAACGGCCGCCGTAGGAGGTGTTGGCTGTCTGCACCAGCTCGTCTAGAAGCTGGTTTACTTCCGCTCCCAAGGCTTCCATTGATTCGTCGGGCATAGTACCGTTGGCGCCGTAGACGGCGAGTTCTCTGGCGCGCTGCAGGGTGGCGGTGACCATGCCCAGGGCGCTTTCCGAGGCGTCGAGCCACCCCTTGGCGTCTTCCATGTTCTTTTTATACTGGTCGTTGGCGGCGATGGAGGTCTTAAAGCCCAGGACCCGGGCGACGACGATGGGGTCATCGGAAGGGCGGTTAACCCTCTTGCCGGAGGACATCTGCTCCTGGGTGCGGGCCATATTCTCCAGGTTACGGTTGACGTTGCGGATGACGTTGTTGTTAAGCATCCGGTTGGTAACGCGCATTTATCTTCACCTCTGGCGGATTTCGCTTTGGGAGGATTCTAACTTCCGGCCTCTGACTTCTGTTTTGCAAAATGAGGAACGCACTAGCGGGTGACACCCATGCCGTTGATGATTTTGTCCAGCATACTGTCCAGGGTGGTGATCATCCGGGCCGAGGCCTCGTAGGCCCGCTGGTACTGGAGCATATTGGCCATTTCCTCGTCCAGGGAGACACCGGAAATGGATTCCTTGCGGTTGGTGAGCTGGTCCACCAGGACGCCCTGGTTGGTGGTCATGCGCGTTGCCTCGTGGGCGTCGACCCCCAGCTCGGCGGTGAAGTTTTTATAGTAGTCGTCGAAAGTGGCGTTAGAAAGACCGGATATTAATTCATGCTGGAGCCCGGCTATGGCCAGGGCGTTGCTGCCGTCGCCCGCCGGTGGCCAGGCTACGGTATACTCACCATCGGGAGGATGGTGGGGTGTAAAACTACTATAATCTTTTGAGGTAAATTGGAGGCTCTCGGTACCATTGCTTAAAGTTATAGTACTCCCATCCCATGATACCACTGATTGAGAAGCAATATCCGACCAAGAAGAACCATCAGTTTTCTTTTGTAAAGTAACTGTGCCACCATCGTTTGAAATTAAAATCTTGTACTGGGCATTTTGATCTAGCCCACTTATGCTATCAATAACGCCAAGCTGCGGATCAATAATGGTAGAAGCTGCAACAAGCATGGGATCGCTAAGCAATTTATCATTTACAGCTATGTTGGAAGCATCAATAGTACCTGATGGGCTAACAAAAAAGTCCCTTTTCTCGGGTGAGTTTTCAATTCCAAAGCCTTTTTGATGTTGAATATTAATTGCTGCGGCTAATTCTGTAGCAAGCTTATTCAACTTAGTCAGGTACCCATCGACATCCTCGCGGCCTTTTAGAAGACCTTTGATCTCGCCATTTACCTGCTGGTTTTGTTTAAAACCATTAATATCAATAACGTCGAAAGTTAGAGTAACATCATTTGCCGGCAAAGGATCATTGAGTTTAATTATAGCTATATCAGCCGCTGTATTATCCTTTATAGTTACTTCTGTCCCTGGAGATGCTGTAACAGGAGGATTGGAATCTAATTGTATTTCCCCGGAGCTTTGTGTAAATTTAATTTCGTGTCCGCCACCAGTTACAGTTGATGAAAGTTTAAGTATAGGTGTGCTAACATCTAATAAGGTATTATTTGATGATATAAGACCTAAGCTAATGTTTGTATTTTGCCCGCTTATATCTCTGGCCATAAGCATACTATTGTGTGTGGTCCCATTAATTAGTACCCCGTTTAAGGAGGACCCACCACTCGGTGCCCCATCCAAAGTAACTTTTATAGTCCCATCATCATTATGCTCCACGCTAACTTTTACTATCTTACTCAACTGGTCCAGCAGCAAGTCGCGCTGGTCCATCAAGTCGTTGGGCTGGTCGTTGGCGGCAACGATATTTTTAATCTGGCCGTTCAGGTCGGCTATCTGCTGGGCCAAGGAGTTTACTTCTTTGACCTTTAAATCGATAGTTTGGTCAATATCGTCCTTGATCTGGTTCAACTGGGCGGCGCTATGCCGGAAGGCCTCAGCCAGGGCGTTGGCCGTTTCGACTACCGTGGTGCGGACGGGTGAGCTTTCCGCGTTTTTGGCGAGTTCCTGCCAGGAGGCCCAGAACTGACTGAGCAGGGTGTTAAAGCCCGTAGCCGAGGGTTCGTTGAAGACGATCTCCACCTGCTTTAAGATGTCCTGCATCTGCTCCCACTGGCCCAGGGAGCCGGTCTCGCGGCGGATCTGGCTGTCCAGGAATTCATCCCGCAGGCGGCGGGTTTCCCGGATATCTACGCCCGTGCCGATCTGCCAGCCCGTACCGCCCGGGTGGTTCATGGCAGGGACGGGGTAGGCCAAAGTCGGGGCCAGGACTGCCCGCTGGCGGGTGTAGCCGTCCGTGTTGGCGTTAGCTATATTGTGGGAAGTTGTATAGATACCTCGCTGCTGGGCCTGCATACCGCGCAGGGCAGTGTTAAAGCCAAAAAAGGTTCCCGGCACTGGGTTTCACCCTTTACACGTAGTTTTATTCCCAGATGTTCTCAACTTAATAATGGCGGCGGCGCCAGCTGAAGAGCCTGGATTACTCCGGCCGGGCTATACCATCCGGTCCATCAGGGCCGGGGCCGCGCCTTCGGGCGCCAGCAGGGCCAGCATCCTTTGCACGTAGGCCAGGGACTGGCGCGCGAGAAAACGGTTGGTCTCGTTTACTTCCTGAAGCTCGCGGACGGCCTGGCGCAGGGCGGCACGCAGAGCTTCGCTTGAGTCATAGTGTTGAACTTGCATGGTGGTGGAGGCAGTTCGGTTAGAAAATCCTTGGAAGAGGTTATCAGTTCCCGGCATTTTCTCCATTACCTGCAGCCTTTCCTGCTCCAACTCACCCAGGCGCCGCGCCAGTTCCCCTTTACGGCCGGTGGCCGACTGGATGGCAGCCAGGTCGTCAGCCGCCAGGGCAGCCTGCTCTTCCCGGCCTACAGCCAGGAGCTGCCGCACCACTTCCAGTTCATCATGCAATACCTCAGCCAGTTCTCTCACCGGCCCATCTCCTTCAGGATGGCCGCAGCTACGTCCTCCGCCGGGACGTTATAGCTGCCCGCCGCCAGGCGGGCGCGGATGGCCTCCACCCGGGCGGAGCGAATATCATCCCCTCCGGCCAGGTGGGTTTTTAGTTCACGGATAAAACGGCTATCGGAGGAAAACTGGATGGCATCCTCCCCGGCACCGGCCGGTGCCGGGCTAGCCTGCGCCGGCTTATCCTTACCTTTGACTCCTGCGGCCTGCTGGTAGGCCTCGCGTACCCTGTTCCAGGCGACTGGCCCCTGTCCGGTGATCTTCAAACCCCTGCACCCCTGTCAATCCACTCTAAAATTGCGCTGGCACCGCGTCAGCGGTGAGCGGCGGAAGCATCTTGGCTTATATCATTATCTATATATCGGTAAACCATGTCTGTACTTTACCCGGTGGGACTAGATTTTAACCGCCCACCAGGGCAACGATAGCCGGAGCGATGTCCGGCAGGGGCAGGACTCGGTCGGCCAGGCCGGCCTCCACCGCCGCCCGGGGCATACCGTAGACGACGCAGGTGGCTTCGTCCTGGGCGATGACCAGGCCGCCCCGGTCTTTAATGGCCTGCAAGCCCCGCAGGCCGTCGTTCCCCATGCCGGTCAGAATTACCCCCAGGCTGCGGGGGCCGTAGACCCGGGCCACGGATAGCAAGAGTGCGTCCACGGACGGTTTGAACAGGGTGTCGATCCCGGCGTCGGCGGCCAGGCGCACCCGGACTGCATCGCCGTCCCGTTCCAGGAGCATCTGCTGTCCCGCCGGGGCGATGAGGGCCAGGCCGGGCCGGACCAGGTCCCCGGCCGCCGCTTCCCGCACCTCCAGGGCGGCCAGCTCGTCCAGGCGCCGGGCCAGGGGCCCGGTAAAGCCCGGCGGCATGTGCTGCACGATCACTATGCCGGCCGGGAGGTCGCCGGGCAGGGCCGCCAGGACCTGGCGCAGGGCCGCCGGCCCCCCGGTAGAGGCACCGATAGCGATGATGGAGGTTGGATGCAGGAATCCGGAAGTCAGAGTCTTGTAGGAACCGGCTACGCCGGTTCCAGATTTAAGGCTGGCCCGGCCACCCGGTTCATCAGCCGCTGTTGCCACCTGTTCTGTTGCCTCGCGCAGTCGATCTATCGCCGGATGGACATCCCGGAGCGGTTCATTATCCGCCGCTGCCGCCCGGTCTGTTGCTGTCCCCCGGGGGGCATGGGTATCCTCGCGGGCTTTCCGGGTAGAAATAAAAGCTGCCGGGAGGTCTTCCCGGCATGGTTTGCCCTGGCAGAGGCGGGCTACCGGCACCCGGGCCGCGGCCTTGACCTTTTCCGGTAAAACCCTCGCCAGTTCCCGGGTGTCCCCGAGGCGCACCGGCTTGAGGACAAAATCGACTGCCCCCCGCTCCAGGGCCTGCAGGGTCACCTCGGCCCCGGCGGCCGTGTGGGCGGAGAGCATGATAACGGCCACCGGTTTGCTCGCCATCAGGGCTTCCAGGGTCGCCAGGCCGTCCAGGACCGGCATCTCCTGGTCCAGGGTCACCACCTGCGGCTGCAGGGCAGCAATCTTCTCCAGGGCCTCGCGGCCGTTCCGGGCGTAACCCACTACCCGGATCGCCGGGTCGGCCTGCAGGATATCCGTCACCAGCCGGCGGCTGAAGGCGGAATCGTCGACGACCAGGACCTTAACTGGCCAGTTCACGGTTGGCTTCCACTCCCAGGTGGCCCACCAGGCTGCGGACATCCAGGATGAGGGCCACGCTACCGTCGCCCATGATGGTCGCCCCGGCCAGCCCCGGGATCTTACCGATAAAGTTCCCCAGGGATTTGATGACTATCTCCTGCTCACCGATGAGGCTGTCGACGATAAAGCCGATCTGCTTTTCGGCCAGGCCCACGATGACCACCGCGTAGTTGTCCGCCGCTGGCGGCGCCCCTTTGAGGCCCAGGGCCTGGCCCAGGTAAATGAGGGGCAGCACCCGGCCGCGGACGACCACCACCTGCTGGCGGTGGACGTGCTGGATGGCGGCGGGGGTCACGTCGATAATCTCCACCACGTTGGCCAGGGGGAAGGCGTAGACGCGCCCGCCCACCTGGACCAGGAGGGAGCGGTTGATGGCCAGGGTCAGGGGCAGCTTAATAGTAAAACAGGTGCCCTTGCCCGGGGTGGTGCGGATGTCTATGGTGCCGTTAATCTTTTCGATGTGGTTGCGGACGATGTCCATGCCCACGCCGCGCCCGGAAACGTCGGTTATTTTATCGGAGGTGGACAGGCCGGGCAGGAAGATCAGGTCCAGGGCTTCCCGGAGGCCGAGCCGGGCCGCCGCCTCCCGGCTGAGGAGGCCACTGGCCACGGCTTTGCTTTTGATCTTCTCCGGGTCCATGCCGGCGCCGTCGTCTTCCACCGTGATGACGATCTGGTTCTCCTGGTGGAAAGCCCGCAGGCGCACCGTGCCGTAGCGGGCCTTGCCGGCCTGGAGCCTGGCCGCCGGTTCTTCGATGCCGTGGTCGATGGCGTTCCGCAGCAAGTGGATGAGGGGGTCGCCGATCTCCTCGATGACTGTCCGGTCCAGCTCTGTCTCCCGGCCCTCGACGATAAAATCGATTTCCTTGCCGGCCTTGCGGGCCAGGTCGCGGACCATACGGGGGAAGCGGTTGAAGACCTGGTCAATGGGGAACATGCGCGCCTTCATGATCTCTTCCTGCAGGTCGGAGGTAATGCGGCCAATGTGCAGGGAGACCTCCTCCAGGGTTTCCAGGAGATCTTCGTTGTCCAGGAGGGCCTTCAGGCCATTGCCCACCTCGGCCAGGCGGGTGCGGTCGATGACCAGCTCGCCCACCAGGTTCATGAGGTTCTCCAGGCGCTGTACGTCGACCCGCACCGTCTGGCTGGTGTGGTGTTCAGCCGGCTGGCCGTTGCCCCTGGCGGCAGGGCCGCCTTCCGGGCCGGCGACCGGGGCCGCCGCTGCCTCTGTCCGGTCTTCCTCCAGGATGATTGGCTTTATGGCCACAGCCTTGATCTCCGAGATGGACTTGACAATATTGGCCAGGGTGTCGGCGTCTTCCCGGCTGACAAAGGCCAGGGTAAAGGTGTCGTCGAATTTCTCCGCTTCCAGTTCCTGGGTATGAGGAACGCTTTTGATGACCTCGCCCACGTCCTTCAAGTTGTTAAAGACCAGGTAGGCCCGGGCCGACTTCATCTGGCAGCCTTCCTCGAGCTGGACCCGGATCTCATAGACGTGAAAGCCCTTGACCTGGGCGGCCCGGACGACATTCTGCTCCACGTCGTCGAGGGTAAGGGCTGCCGTACTGCTGTCCTTCACCTGCGGTTTGGCCGCGCTCCCGCCGGAGAGGACGGCTTCCAGGCGGCCGACCACGTCCCCTACCTCGCCTTCATCCCCGTTGCCGCTGGCCACGCTGTCCTTTAAGACCCGCAGCCTGTCCAGGCTGGCCAGGAGGATGTCGATGATCTCCCGGGAGACGGCGAGTTTCCCCTGGCGCAAGGCGTCCAGGACGCTCTCCATGCGGTGGGTGAGGGTGGCCAGGTGGTTGAAGCCCATGGACGCGGAAGAGCCTTTCAGGGTATGGGCCGCCCGGAAGATAGTGTTCAAGAGGTCCAGGTCTTCCGGGGTTTGTTCCAGTTTAACAATGGCTTCGTCCAGTTGCTGCAGCTGCTCCTCGGCTTCGTCGAGGAAGATTCCCAGGTACTGGGACATATCCAGGTCCCTCATCTTGTCTCCACCCCGGCGGCTATTTCCTGCTGCAACTGGCGCTGCTCGCTCTCCTGGAGCACCCGGTCCAAGTCCAGGAGGATGATCAGCCGCTCTTCCCACTTGCCGACGCCTTTCAAATAGGCCACGTCGATGCCGCTGATCATGGGTGGTGGCGGCTCGATACTGGTGGCGGGCAGGCGCAGGACTTCGGAAACGGAATCGACGATCATGCCCACCGTCACCCGGCCCAGTTCCACCACCATAATGCGGGTATTATTGGTAATCTCGGCTGTCGGCAGGTCAAAGCGCTTGTGCAGGTCGATGACCGGGATGATACGGCCGCGCAGGTTGATTACCCCTTCAATAAAGGCCGGTGTCCTGGGGATCTGGGTTATACTCTGCATACGGATGATCTCCTGGACGTGGTTGATGTCCACGCCGTAGGTCTCCCCAGCGAGCTGGAAGACTACCAGCTGCACTTCCACCGTTGTCTCCGTTGCCATCAATCTCCCACCTTTCTAGCGCCTGGTTAGATAAATTCTGCATGGATGGCCAAAATCCTCCGGGGGCCAGCATATTTCTGACCCCGCTGGCCGATGCTAAAGCCAGGCGTCCGGGCTAGCCGCCCACCCGCCTGGTTATATATAAATGAAAGGAGTAGGAACTATGCCGCCGAAAATCAAATGCCGCGTGGCCAACTGCATCTACTGGCAGGACGGCGACTGCCGGGCGGAAAGCATCACCGTGGCTGTTGAGGGAACGCCGAACAACTCCAGCGCCCACAACGACCGCGACACCGAGTGCGAGACCTTCCGGGCCCGGGCCTGATTACAGCTTGAACCGGGCCACGGCCTCTTCCAGTTGGCCGGCGGCGGCAGCCAGTTGCCCGGCGGCCTGGCTGATCTGGTCCACGGCCGCCGTCTGCTCTTCCGTCGAGGCAGATACCTGCTGGGTGCTGGCCGCTGCTTCTTCGATGCCGGCGGCGATGCTCTCCACCCGATCTTTGACCTGGCGAGAACCGGCGTACATCTCGTCCGCCTTCTGGGCTACGTTCTTAATCTTGGCCACCAGGGTCTGGATGGCCTGGTCAATGGCAGCGAAGGCCTGGCCCGTCCGGGCTACCACCTCGGTGCCCTGGCGGACGTCCTGGGAACCCTCGGCCATGCTGTTCACCACGCGCTCGGTCTCCCGCTGGATCTCCTGCACCAGGCCGACGATCTGCTTGGTGGCTTCCGCCGACTGCTCGGCCAGTTTCCGCACCTCGTCGGCCACCACGGCAAAGCCGCGGCCCTGTTCCCCGGCCCGGGCAGCCTCAATGGCCGCATTTAAGGCCAGCAGGTTGGTCTGTTCGGCAATACCGGAGATAACGCCCACGATCTGGCCGATCTGCTGGGAACGGCTCCCCAGCTCGCCTACAGCCCCGGCCAGGCCCTCCATGCGCCTGGA
>JASUSX010000046.1 GCA_030445875.1 Clostridia bacterium | reverse complement strand
TCCTTCCCTTCTCCTTCTTTTCCCTTCTCTTCTCTTCTTTTCGGGGGAACTGGCGCGGAACTGGTTCCGGCCCGGTGGGGAACCGGTGGGGAACTGGTTCCGAACTGGTGGGCAACTGATCCAGGCGCGGCCCCGCACCGGCGGCCGGCTGAAGCCTCGTCACCGCCTTCCTCTTGAGGTGCCGGCGCAGGGACCGCCCCTCCTTCCCCGGCTGCCGGGGCAAGACCGGCCCGGTGAGGTGTCTGCTCCGAGCCCCTTTCCGGGGAAGCTGGTCCAAGACTGGTTCCGGTACAATGACGCGCCTGTCCCGGGCCGCCGCTGTCCCGGTGGGAGAAGGCCGGGGTTGGAGGGTGCCGAAGCTGCCCGCCGCCCGGCGTTGGCCACCCAATTTCCCCTGCAGGGCTACCGGAGGCCGCCGTAAGGCCAGGCGCTGATGTTGTCGGGTCGGGCGGGCAGGGGGCCTGCCCCGCTTAGGCCGGGCCTGCCGCCGGCGGTCACCGCGGCGCTTTCCGGGACGGGAGAGGTGGCGCCCGCTCTACCCGGCCGGGAAGGGCCGGGCGGGCAGGGAGGGGATGGGGCAGGAAATTGGCCCTCATGCTCCGCGGCCGGCAGAGTGTCCTGGGAAGATGCAGATAAGGCCGGGGCGGCTGGTACACATTCGCCAGAGTCGGCCGCGACGACACCGGGCCAGGAGGGCCGCCGTGGGACCGCTCCTGACCCGGGATCCCGCCCGGCAGGGGCCGGAGTTGCTTCGGGGGCGGGGGGGATGGGGGCCGCTCCCGGCAGGACCGGCCGGTCGTCAACGGCATCCAGGGTTATTACGGGCCTGTCACCGGCCTCCGGCCCGGCTTCGTAAGCAAATGCCCGGGCTGGCTCCCCCACGGCAGCTGCCCCTTCAACGACGACGTGCCAGCAGGCCGCGTCGGCCTCGATGCCCGCGTACTGACGGCCGGTACCGACCCGGCGGGCCGCCTCCAGGCGCGTGGTTCCGGTGTGCCAGACCGGGCATGATCCCGCCGTCTCCTCCGGCGGCGGGGGCAGTTTCGAGGGCGTGGGCTTTTTGATGGTCTGGTGTTTACGAAAATTGCGTATCCAGATCACGGCCTCGCCGCCGGCTTCGTAGGTGACTACCAGCCCCTTAGCCGTCAGTTTTTCCAGCCAGGTGGCCACCTCCCCGGGCCCGACGTCCGTATCGTAGGGAAAAATGGTCGCCTTGAGGAGGGCCGGGTGCCCGGGCAGCCGCCCCTCGTCGTCGGCATTGGAGATGAGGCCTATAAAAGTTCCATTCCGCCACATTTTTTCTTGATGCTTCTTGATGTGGAGACATTTTGTGTTATACTTAAAAATAACAGGTATTACCTGGCGGACACTTAAGATACAGGGGCGGCCCGGCCGTGAGGGGCCGGACATAGGCCCGGTGGGCCGGCGCCGCGGTTAAACTACTGTAGGCAAAAAAAGAAAAGGAAGGGTAAGCGGCAGTTAATGGTACGGCGAGGCCGCAGTTAAAACTATTTTCTGCAGGCCATAGCCGGAGGTGGCTGCCCGGTGAGCAAGACTGATGGTTTGGATCTGGTGGACTGGAAGCCGGACTGGAGCAAAACGTTAGAGGAAAATAGAAAAGAATACCATAGGCGGTTTTTTGAGGTTTACGGTTAATACCCGCCGGAACCTGCTAAAGAAAAGGAAGGTGCAGGTGGGCAGAAGGTTAACTGCCCATTGTTTAGAATTACCGCGGAAGGAGGTGGGACATATGAGCTTTGCCGCCCGGCTTAAGTTTTACCGGGAGAAAAAGGGCCTTTCCCAGCAGGAGCTGGCCGATGCCCTGGGCGTATCCCGGTCGGCGGTCACGAAGTATGAAGCCGGAGAGCGGTTCCCCGATGAGGCTATACTCCTCAAAATTGCTAACGTCTTAGGATGCAGCCTGGACAGCCTCATGGGGCGTAACGATCGCAGTGCTCCCGGCGGCATTTACAAAGAAAGCGATATTCTGCCGGCGCGGGACCTGGTTCCGGTGCCGGTCCTGGGGGTGATCAGGGCGGGCGAGCCTGTCATGGCCGAAGAAAACATCATCGACACCAAGTTCCTCCCCGCCGATGAAGTGCGGGGGGGCGAGTACTTTTACCTCAAAGTCAAGGGCGACAGCATGGTCGGCGCCCGCATTTACGACGGTGACCTGGTCCTGGTGCGCCAGCAGGACACCTGCGAAGACGGGGAGATCGCCGTCGTCATGATCAACGGCGAGGAAGCTACTCTCAAGCGCGTCTACCGCAGCAACGATTCGGTGATCTTAAAGCCGGAAAACCCCGCCTACCGGCCAATCGTCGTCGACGGCAAGGACCTGCGCGTCATCGGCGTCGTGAAGGAGGTGAGGTTCAAGCTGTGAAGGGCGGTGCTATCTGCAAAAAGGCGGAAAGCACGGCGGCGGAGCGGGCAGCGGTGCCCCCCGGGGGCCGCAGTCGGGGTGGTGGGGACGGGCCAGACCACCGATGTTCCCGCGTCGTCAGCCGACCCACCGCCAGAGATCCCGGCCCCCAGGGAGGTAGAAGATGATGAAGGATATAGCCCCTTTAAATTATCCTGGAGGTGACTCTATGCCGGGACATTTAGAAAAGCGCAGCAAGAACACTTGGACCATCGTCATCGAAGCCGGGAAGGACCCCAGGACGGGGAAAAGGAGAAGGATCAAGCGGGCATTTAAGGGCAGCAAGAGGGAGGCCGAGAAGGAAATGGCCCGCCTGTTGGTGGAGCTGGAGCAGGGGACCTACGCGGACCCCGGCAAGATGACGGTGGGAGCCTGGCTCGACACCTGGCTGAACGAATACATGAAGCCCCACCTGCGTCCTACCACCTGGGACAGCTACGAAACCCTGACCCGCCGGCACATTAAGCCGTCCATCGGTAACCTATTGTTAAAGGATCTCCGCCCCGAGCACCTGCAGCACCTTTACAATGAAAAGTTGAAGCAGGGCCGGGTAGACGGTAAAGGTGGGCTCTCCCCCCGGACGGTGCGCTACATCCACGCCGTTATCCACGAGGCCCTGGACCAGGCGGTTAAAAATGGCCTCGTGGCCCGCAACGTCAGCGAGGCGACCGTGCTGCCGGCCGAAGATAAAAAAGAAATCTCCCCCCTCACCCGGGAGCAGGTCGACTGCCTGCTTACTGCCGTAAAGGATGACAGGCTCTACCCCGCCATCCTGCTGGAGGTAGCCACCGGCCTGAGGCGGGGCGAGCTTCTGGCCCTGAGGTGGCAGGACGTGGATCTGAAGGCCGGGGTGCTGAGCGTAAAGCAGAACCTGGTCCGGGTGCGAAACCACGGGGCCGCCCCCGGTGAGAGGAAGACCAGGCTCGTATTCCAGGAGCCGAAGACCCCCCAGTCGCGACGCACCGTCCCCATTCCCGAATACGCCCTGGCCGAGCTGAAACACCATAAAGCCAGGCAGAACCAGGAAAAGCTCCACCTGGGCGGGTCCTACCAGGACAACGGCCTGGTATTCTGCCTGGAAACCGGCCAGCCTATAGACCCGCGGAACTTCACTCGCCACTTTGAGAAAATGCTGGAGCGCGCCGGCATACCCCGCATCCGCTTCCACGACATCCGGCACACCTTCGCTACCCTGCTCCTGGAGCTGGGAGAATCCTTAAAGACCGTCCAGGAGATGCTCGGCCACAGCAGGATTGCCGTCACTTCAGATATTTACACCCACGTCTCCCTGGACCTGAAGACGAAGGCGGCGGCAAAGCTGGATCTGCTGCTGAGCGCCGGTGAAAAGCCGGAAAATAATTTGGGCACCAATCGGGCACCAAACGCCAATTTGGAAAAGAAAAAAGCCTCCCGGTAAACCCGAGAAGCCTTGATATACCTGGTGGGCACGGCTGGTTTCGAACCAGCGACCTCTTGAATGTGAGTCAAGCGCTCTCCCACTGAGCTACGCGCCCCTGTGAAACTGCTGGTGGACGTGAGGGGATTCGAACCCCTGGCCTCTAGAGTGCGATTCTAGCGCTCTCCCAACTGAGCTACACGCCCGTACGCCCAAGATACATACTAATTATAGCCCCTGGCCGCCGGCCTGTCAAGCCGAACCGACGGCCAGGCTGATAATGAGTATCACCAGAACCCCCAGGGATACAGCCGCAAAAAGCCAATCCTTTTCTAAAGCAAAGCCGAAGCCGGTAATAATCACCCGCGCCAGGGGGGTCAGTAAAAGGACAATAAGACCCAGGTCTATGAGGGCCATTGGCTGGAGGCGGATAGCCTCCCTCAACACCTGCCCCACCGGCATGACGTGGTCACTGGCCAGGCCAGGGTTGAAAGCCAGGAGCCCCATCCCCAGGAGCATCAAAACCACGCTCGTGAGTACCCCTATCAGCAGGACGCGGCTGACAAAATGCTCCAGGGCATATTGCCGATCCCTTTCTTTGCCAACACTCGCTGCCATTTCCCTGCCCCCCTATCGCACCCGGATACCAGCGGCGCTCAAGGCCATCTGCACCGCCAGGAATAAGAGGATAATCGCCAGCAGCCGGGTTAAGAAATTGCTGTTCACCCTTCCGGCCAGGTGCGAGCTTAACGTTGCCCCCAGGAAAACGCCGATGGCTGTAGGTGCTGCTATCAGGGGGTCCACAAAGCCCCGGGTGTAGTATATGTAAGCGCTGGCTACGGCCGTTACCCCGATCATGAAGTTGCTGGTAGCCGCTGCCGCCCGCATAGGCACCCCCATGGCCAGGACCATTGCCGGCACCTTGATCACCCCGCCACCAATACCGAGCAGCCCGGAGATATTACCGGCAATAAAGGATAAAAATAACCCCAGGGGCAAACTCTTTACCCGATAGGTTACTTCCCGTTTCAGGTTGGCGTCATAAAAGGTGGCCCCCAGGCGCCCCGGGTCAACGGTTTCCGCCCCCGGTTGGCCTCCCTTTACCTTCTTAAACATGGAATAAGCTGTGCCCACCAGGGCTACGGCAAAAATACCGCTTAAAACCTGGCGGCCCAGCAGGGCCGCAGTTACCCCCCCCAGGATGCCTCCCACGGTCGTGGCTGTCTCCAGGGTCATACCCAGCCTCATATTACTGATATGACTGTTAAGATAGGTACTGGCTGAAGCGCTGGAAGTAGCTACCACCGCGACAATACTGGCGCCAATGGCGGTGTGGATGGGTACCTGAAAGAGCAGGGTCAGGATGGGTACCAGTAAGACACCACCACCCAGGCCTACCAGGGCGCCGATGATCCCGGTTACAAAACCCATACCCAGGATGCCCAGGGCCATGCTAAAGGCCATTCTCCATCACTCCAACTTTTGTTATCTAATTATATTATTCCGTCCGCGTTTTGTAAATGCTAATAATAGATTAGCTGGAGGTTGCTTTATGGTTGACAGTTACGATGCTATCGTGGTCGGTGCCGGCCCAGCCGGTAGTGCTGCGGCGTTAACTATGGCCCGGCAGGGCCTGGCGGTAGCCCTGCTGGAACGGGGTGAATATCCGGGGAGCAAGAATGTCTTTGGCGGCACCATTTACCGCCAGCCAACGGCGGAGATCTGCCCGGCTTTCTGGCACGAGGCCCCCCTGGAGCGAGCCGTAATTAGTGACGAGCTCTGGCTGTTAGCAACCGATTCCGCCCTGCGACTGGGCTATACCAGCCAGCGCTTCGGCCGCGACCCCTATAACAAATTTACCGTTATGCGTTCTCGCTTTGATACCTGGCTGGCGCGCCAGGCCCAGGAGGCCAAGGCCATTTTACGTACTCGCGCCCAGGTCCGCGACTTCACCTACGATAAAGCCCTGGTCACCAGGGGGCCAATCAATGGTGTAAAGCTGGACACCGGGGAAAACCCTGCGGGCCAACGCTGTTATCATCACCGAAGGGGCTAACCCCTTCCTTACCAGCAAGGCCGGCCTGTTAAAAAAACACCTTTCCCCCGCGGCCTTTACCCTCTATGTAAAGGAGGTGCTGGGGCTGCCCCGGGAAAAGATCAACGAACGTTTCCACCTGGAAAACGACGAAGGCGCCATTATCGGCATGTTTGGCTACCCCAACGCCACCGGCGTGGGCAAAGCTGGCATCTGGACTTACCAGGAAACCCTCTCCCTCATCGTAGGCGGGCCATTGGATCAGATGGGGGCCAGGGGCTTAAGCCCCTACCTGCTCCTGCAGAGGGTTAAAGGACATCCCCTGGTTAAACCCCTGCTGGCCGGGGCCGAACCCCTGGAATACCAGGCCCACCTGATCCCCAAGGGTGGCTTTGAATATATCCCCCAGCTTTATGGCGACCACGTCCTGGTGGCCGGGGACGCCGCTACCATGATCAGCGGCCGCCGGGGTACGGACCTGGCCATGCTCTCCGGCAAGTACGCCGGCGAAACAATAGTCCAGGCCAAAGCCAAAGGCGATTTTACAGCTAAAATGCTGGCCAACTACCAGTTAAAACTCAACAATACCTTCTTCATGGAGGATATCAAGGCTGGCCAGGAAGACTTTCTGTATTATAAAAAGCACCCCGATGCCGACTACCTTTTGAGCAGTACGGTCAACGACCTGGCCTACCAGTTCTTCACCGTCGATTTACAAACAGAAAAGCAAAAGCACCAGGCCATGCCAATATAATTACGGATAAGCAGTTCCCCCTGAAGACCCTGGACGATCTCTGGGCGGGACTGCATCACTGGGGGGCGTTCTAATGGCTCAGGGTAAATTCCCGGGGGACCCGCTCCCCCTGCTGGCGATCAAAGCGGACGAAAAGTCCCATATCTCCATCCAGGACGACCGGCGCTGCCACCGCTGTCTCAATAGACCCTGCACCTATATCTGTCCCAGCCAGGTCTTTGAATGGGAAGAGGATCACATCAGGGTCAACTATCCCCGCTGCCTGGAGTGTGGCGCCTGCCGCTTGATATGCCCGGAAAGCAACATCCTGATGGAATACCCCCGCGGCGGGCTGGGATTGGCCTACCGTTTTTGAATTACAATTTTTTCCATAGGCAGGAGGATTTAACCCCTTCCTGGCGAATATTACTAAGCGGGAGGGGAAAAAATGCGCCGCCAGCTATCTCTGTTAATGGTTTTCGTTTTTTTCATGCTTATTAATCTCCCGGCCCTGGGTGCAGTGGATATTAAAGCCTCCCTGCGCCAGCGCCTCCAGGACAGCCAGAACCAGGAAAGCCGTATCCTGCAGGACATCCTGCAACTTGATGCCCGACTGCAGAAAGCTACCAGCGAAAGCCAGGATCTGGCTAGGCGCCTGGAGATTGTCCAGCAGGAGTTGCAGGATGCCCGATCTGCTCTGGCCCGGGCGGAAGCAGATCTGGCCGCCGGGCGGCAGGATTTTAGCCGCAGTTTGCGCTTTTTTTATACTTATGGCTCCTCCCCTTTTCTTACCGCCGCCCTTTTCAGTTCCAACTGGCCCGATTTTTTTATCCGCTGGGAGCTATTAAAGTACCTGGCCGATCATTTCCTGGGTAGCGTGCGCCACAGCCTGGCCCTGGCCCAATCAGCCCGGGAGAAGAGCGACCTGGTGGCCGCCAGAGAAAAGGAGTTACAGCAGGCCAGGGCCGAGTGGCAGACAGCCCGGCAAAATTTTGCCGCCCTTAAGGAAAAACAGGAAAAGAAGCTCCAGTCCCTGCGCCAGCAGAATACTACCTGGGCCCGCGACCTGCTGGCCCTGGAGCAGGCCTGGTCTGGTGCCCTGCCGGCCTTGCAGCAGCTCTTGCAGCAGTTGCCGGCCCTTCCCTGGAAGCAGTTAAAGCCGGATGCTATCCAGGTGAATATAGGCCAGGGGGAAGTCCTGGCTGTCTTCAGCCAGGCCAACCTCAATCAAACCATCCTGGCTTCCCAGGATCAGTTAGGCGACATCCGCCTGGTCCTGCCCGGGGAAGGGCTAAAAATCCCGGGACCAGACTTCGAGGTCCAGGGCACCCTGCAGGTTTATGGCCCCCACCAGCTCTTATTTTTACCCCAGAACGTAGCCTTTGCCGGCCTTTCCCTCGACCCTGTCACCTGGAAAGAACTCCTACCCCGGGAAAAGTTGATCCTCGATCTGCCGCCGCCGGACTACGGGTTGAAATTCAAAAGTATCGCTCTGGAGCAAGGCCGGATGGTCCTGACCCTGGAAAGATAAGAACCAGCACGAAACCCGGCTTCATCCAAAGCCGGGTTTCGTATTTAAGCCCTTTGGAGGCTTCCCAAGCTAGCGGTAGTTCCTCACCCGCATACTGTTGTAGCAATCCCGGCAGTAAACGGGCCGGTCGCCCCGGGGTTCAAAGGGCACCTCCGTCATAGCGCCACACTGGCTGCAGATGGCTTTATACATCTGCCTGGGCCCGGAACGGGAGTCGCTACGCCGCTGACCGCCCATGCGCGCCTTGCGGGCGGCCCGGCAGTCGGGGCACCGTGAGGGTTCGTTTGTAAAACCCTTTTCGGCGAAAAATTCCTGCTGGCCGGCCGTAAAGATAAACTCCTGGCCACACTCTTTACAGGTCAGCGTTTTGTCTTCGTAAATCATCCTCGTACTCCCCATAAGATAGTCTCCCTAAAGCCAACGGGGCATGTACCATACTTACCAGGGCTATCCCAGGGGAGATAGTTTAGTAGTAGGTCAGCCAACGTTCTCCTTTAGAGGCTCTTTAAGTATAGCGCACCTCCTAAAATTTTGCAACTATTTTTACCCCTAAATTACTAAAAATCAGGTATATAGTCCGTAGTAGCTGCCTCGAGTTCCTGGTAGTAGCCATTTTCCAGGCCAAGATACCCCATATAATCCAGCACTATTTCATATTCAGCGGCTGTAAGCCGGCGGTTGACCTCGGCGCAGCGGCTGGCCTGCCAGACGGGCACATACTGGGCCATGAGGCTGATATACGTCTCCCGGGGCAAACTGGCTTTGATCCAGTCCAGTACCCGGCAGGCAGCCTGGACCTGACCAGGTAAGACCAGGTGGCGGATCAGCAGACCACGCCGGGCCAGGCCGTCAGGGCCCAGGGTAAGGGTCCCTACCTGGCGCTGCATCTCCAGGATGGCCGCTGTGGCTACTGGAAAATAGTCGGGTGTATAACTATAGCGCCCGGCCGGTCCTGGGGCCACATATTTAAGGTCTGGTAGATAAATATCTACCAGACCCTCCAGGGAACGCAGGGAGGCTATGCTTTCATAAGCATTGCAGTTGTAAATAACCGGTAATTTGAGCCCCTGCTGCCTGGCTTCCTGCAGGGCGGGAATTATAAAGGGGCTGTAAGGTGTGGGGGATACCAGGTTGATATTGTGGGCACCCCGGGCCTGGAGATCCAGGAAAAGGGCTGCCAGTTCCCCCACCGTCATTTCCCGGCCTCGGCCTTGCCAGCTAATGCGGTAGTTCTGGCAGAAGATACAGCGCAGGTTACAGTGGGAAAAGAAGACCGCCCCTGACCCCCGGCTGCCGCTCAGGCAGGGTTCTTCCCAGTAATGCAGGTCCGCCCTGGCTACTTTGGGCCGACCCCCGGCGCGGCAAAAACCGCGTACGCCGACCAGGCGGTTAACCCCGCAAGCCCGGGGACAGAGGTTACAGTGTTTTAAGACTTCCACCCGGTTACTCCCCCTGTCTGGCGCAAAACAGGAACTCGAGATTAGAAAGCCAAAGCCGTAATTCCTCAAGGCTAATTTCTAATTTTAAGCTCCACCTACCCCTTTTGCAAGCTTAAATTCTTTCCTGAGCCTGTCCCGCTCAGGTGACCGGCCAGACAGGTAACAGGCTGAATCAGGTTTGAGTCTGGGCCAAGCCGCGCAGGTTTTCCAGCCGACCGGTGGCGTAGAGATAAAACATAATTACCAGGTGGATACCCAAGGACAGGATAAAGGTCAAAGGCAGGTTCCAGCTACGGTAAAAAAGCATACCATTGGCCCGCAGGAGCAGGTGCAGCAGGGCGCTTCCCAGGGGGAAGGCCAGGAGAATTAACACCACCGGTAGAAGGCTCCTGTACTGGGCCAGGAGGTGGCTAAAGACAATAATAAGAGGAAACCAGCTGGCCACCAGGAAAAGGGGGATGCCGCTTACACTGAGTAGGTCCACCCGGCGGAAGGCCCAGAAACCGAAGTAGTTTTGCATGAAGTAGACTAACACCAGGCCCAGTACCAGCCCGCCTACCAGGCCGACCAGGGCCAGTTCTTTGACCCGCTCCCAGGGCACAACCAGGAACATGAGGATCAACGCGCCCAGGAAAACAATTGGTCCTGCCAGATCTGCTAAAACCATCTTTCATCACCTCTAGGGATATTTTCCCCCAAAAGGCTATTTATATACGGTTGAATTATTATGTAGATAAAATTCTGCAGGCCTAATTAACCTTTATTTTAAGTATAACGGGTGCCATTGGTTTTCACTGGGATGGATATCATCAAGTTGCCGACCCGAAGCCGGGTAAGATATTCCTCGCAAATTATATTGCTTCTAAATTAGATAAATCCGATTTACGCTTTTGCTCACCAAAAGGCGATAGAACTATAAACATTTTTTGCTTTTTCCCTACAAAAAAATAACAGGCGTCCCAAGGCCTAGACTCATAAGAGCCACCCGTAAACTACAGTTACGGTATTCGGGCCTTGATGACGCCACAATTCTCGTTCCAGATATAGGATTTCCCTTCTTTATGGCTATTATACTACAAATCGT
>JASUSX010000045.1 GCA_030445875.1 Clostridia bacterium | reverse complement strand
AAAAAATCCCTGCTGGATATGTTTCTAGGACAAACTTCCCATTGAATAGTCTCTAATGTGGGTATTTTTCATGGAGTATCCTGGCGGGGCAGGGAAGATGTTTTCTTGCCCGCCGGTTGCTGGAAGTTAAAGAGGGGAGGAGGTACTGCCATGGGGAAGGTAACGGGGAAGGTAACCCGGAAGTTTGTAACCCGGGAGGGGGAGGTGGTTGAACACCCGACAGCGGAGCAAATGGAAGCTTTCTACGAGAGGCTGGCATACCTGGTTTGCGGGTTCCTGGTGTGGCAGGAAAAAGAGAAAATCAAGCGAAATCAACACGGGAAGGATCAACCAGACTTTTTATCCGTTATGGTAAGTTAGGCAAGCACTTTTATAAAATGAAGCTCCAGTATGACTTTAACCTGAGCCGCATCTACGAGCTGGTCATCAATTCCGACCCCTGCTATGCCTTCTTGCTAGAGGGTAATGACCTGATCCAGAACAAGCTGGTCATTGCCCACGTCTTTGCCCATAGTGATTTTTTTAAGAATAACATCCATTTTGCCCCCACCTCCCGCCAGATGGTGGAAACTATGGCCATCCATGCTGCCAGGATCAGGGAGTATGAGTTTAAGTACGGTCGCCGGGAGGTAGAGATCTTCCTTGACGCCGCCCTGGCCATCCAGGAGCATATCGAGCCGCCTGCCATCTTTCCAGTGACAGAAGAAGAGAAGGAAAAGACACCACCCCGCTCCCCGGAGACGCCCTATGATGACCTCTGGAACCTGGGCAGCAAGCCGAAGGAACAGCCCAAAGAGCGTGCCCGGAAAATACCGCCCCGGCCCACGAAAGACATGCTGGGTTTCATCATGGGCCATAGCCCTGAGCTAGAGGATTGGCAGCGGGACATCTTGGCCATTATCCGGGAAGAGATGCGCTACTTCTGGCCCCAGATGCAGACCAAGATTATTAACGAGGGCTGGGCAGCCTACTGGCATGTCCGCATCATGCGGGAACTGGATCTGACCGAAGAAGAGGCCGTCGAATTTGCCCACCTCCATGCCAGCGTCACCCAGCCGGGTAAGATGCAGCTCAACCCTTATTATATAGGCAGCAAGATCTTTGAAGATATCGAGAAACGCTGGGATAATCCCAGCAAGGAAGAACGGGAGCGTTACGGCCGTAAAGGTGGTGAAGGCCGGGCCAAGATCTTTGAAGTCCGTGCCAGCGAAAATGATATTTCTTTCCTGCGCAATTACCTGACCAGGGAACTGGTCGAGGAACTGGATCTCTTCCTTTACCAGAAGGTGGGGTCTGAGTGGGTGGTAGTGGAGAAGGATTGGGAGAAGGTCCGGGACGGCCTGGTCGGCCGTCTCACCAACTGCGGTTTCCCTTATATCGTTGTTGAGGACGGCGACTACCTGCGGCGGGGAGAACTCTACCTTAAACACTGTTATGAAGGCCTGGAGCTGGATGTACCCTACCTGGAAAAAACCCTGCCCTATGTCTACCTTTTATGGGGCCGACCGGTGCACTTGGAGACTATCCTTGACGGTAAGACGGCCATCTTTAGTTATGATGGCAAGAAAAACAGCCGTCGCTAATTTCTAAGCAGGATTTCCTACTTTAATGTGGAAATAACTTAAGAGTGTATGCCAGCAAAGCCATGCCGATGCCTGTACCACCAGGCCTCTCAAGCAGGAGAGGAAGATGGTAGGAGGGCGTTCTACTTCTATTCAAGGGGGAGTACGGTTGTACTGGAATGAAAGATACGAGTGTATGCCGGAGGAGGAGTTAAGGGAACTCCAGCTGGAGCGCCTCCAGGCAACGGTTAAAAGGGCCTTTTTTAATGTCCCCTTTTACCGCAGGGCCTTTCAAGACGCCGGGTTGGACCCGGGCGACCTGAAGAGCCTGGAGGACCTCCAGCATCTACCTCTGACTACCAAACAGGATTTCCGGGATAATTACCCCTTTGGCATGTTTGCTGTGCCCATGAGTGAGGTGGTACGTATCCACTCCTCGTCAGGCACCACGGGCAAGCCGACGGTAGTCGGTTATACCCGCCACGACATTGATGTCTGGGCCGAACTCATGGCCCGGGCGTTGGTCTGCGGTGGTACAACTCGTCATGATATTATCCAGAACGCTTATGGTTACGGCCTTTTTACCGGCGGCCTGGGGATCCATTACGGGGCCGAACGCCTGGGAGCGTCAGTAATCCCCATCTCCGGTGGTAATACCAAGCGCCAGGTAATGATCATGAAAGACTACGGGAGTACGGTCCTCACCTGTACTCCTTCATATGCCCTGCATATTGCCGAAGTAATGGCTGAAATGGGGATTACACCAGAGGAATTAAAGCTGCGTTATGGTATTTTTGGCGCCGAGCCCTGGTCGGAAAGCATGCGCCAGGAGATCGAGAAACGCCTGGGGATCAGCGCGGTGGATATCTACGGCTTGAGCGAAGTCATTGGCCCGGGGGTGGCCATTGAGTGTCAGGAAAAGAATGGCCTGCACATCTTCGGCGACCACTTTTTGGTAGAAGTCATTGACCCGGTGACGGAAAAACCCGTAGCGCCGGGACAACTGGGCGAGCTGGTCATTACCTCCCTGACCAAGGAGGCTTTGCCGGTTATCCGCTACCGCACCCGGGATATTACCACCCTGATCCCTGGAACATGCGCCTGCGGCCGTACCTACATCCGGGTGGCCCGCTTTACCGGCCGGACCGATGACATGCTCATAATCCGGGGGGTCAATGTCTTCCCGTCCCAGGTGGAAAGCGTCCTGCTGGAGATGGGCGGCACCGAACCCCATTACCTTCTCATTGTCGACCGCCAGGGAGCCCTGGATACCCTGGAGGTGAAGGTAGAGGTTTCCGACTCCCTCTTCTCTGATAAGGTCCGGGGCCTCGAAGAGATGGAGAAACGGCTGATTTACGAGCTGGAGAGCACCCTGGGGATAGGCGTAAAGGTTACCCTGGTGGAGCCCAAGACTATCCAGCGTAGCGAAGGGAAGGCCGTCAGGGTGATTGATAAGCGGAAGATATGAGAGGAGGCGGGTTTAATGAAGATCAAGCAGATATCGGTGTTCCTGGAGAATAAGTCGGGGCGCCTGGCGGCGGTGACCCGCTTGCTGGCCGGGCGGGGGATCAACATCCGCGCCCTTTCCATTGCCGACACCTCGGACTTTGGTATCTTACGCCTAATTGTCAATGACCCGGATGAGGCCTATACCGCCCTGAAGGAAGCAGGTTTCACCGTGAGCCTTACGGAGGTCCTGGGTGTAGAGATGCCGGACAGGCCCGGCGGTTTAAGCACCATCCTCTCTATCCTGGAGGAAGCCGGCATCAACATCGAGTACCTCTACGCCTTTATCGGTAAGGGCGATAACGGCGCCTTACTGATCTTCCGGGTAGAGGAGCTGGACAGAGCCATCACCATCCTCCAGGAGAGGGGTATTACGGTCCTGGAGGGGGAGAAGGTCTACCGCTTATAAGGACGGCTACCTTACTTTAGTAACGCAAAGCGCCCGAAGGGAAGCTGTCTCACCCAGGAGTAGCCATGTTTAAGTAATAATCATCTTTGGCAGAACACTATTTCTAGAGGAGATGAGCTCATTGGCCGCTACCCCTGCTTGCCGGGAAGCGATTCTGGCTATCAAGCCCTACGTTCCCGGTAAACCAATAGAAGAAGTCCAGCGTGAGCTGGGGGTTAAGGATGTAATCAAACTAGCCTCCAACGAGAATCCCCTGGGTCCCTCGCCGGAGGCCGTTCAGGCCTTGCGGGAAGCCAGCGAAAGGGCTTACCTGTACCCGGACGGAAATTGTTATTATCTGAAGGACGCGCTGGGGGATAAACTGGGGGTCACCGCGGAGAATATAATCGTCGGCAACGGGACAGACGAGATCATCAAAATGCTCGCTGAGGCCTATATTAACCCCGGGGACGAGGTTGTCGTCGCCGATCCCACCTTTTCCGAGTACGAGTTTGCAGCCCAGGTGATGGGCGGGCGGGCCATTAAGGTTCCCTGCCGCAGCTTCCGCCATGACTTAAAGGCCATGGCTGCTGCTATTACCCCTAGGACACGGCTGGTCTTTATCTGCAACCCCAACAACCCTACGGGGACCATTATCGGCCAGGTAGTCCTGGACACCTTCTTACACGAGGTTCCCCCTTCCGTCCTGGTGGTCCTGGATGAAGCTTATGCCGACTACGTCACGGCTGAACACTATCCCGACAGCCTGGCCTACGTACGCGGCGGCCGGGCCAACATTATCGTCCTGCGTACCTTTTCCAAGATCTACGGCCTGGCGGGCCTCCGGGTCGGCTATGGGGTGGCTGTGCCGGAGATTATCAGGGACTTAAACCGGGTACGGGAACCCTTTAACGTCAATTTGCTCGCCCAGGCCGCAGCCCTGGCCGCCCTGGGGGACGAGGCCCATATCAGGAAGAGCCGGGAGATCAATGACGAAGGAAAAGGGTATCTCTACGAGCAGTTTGCTGCCCTGGGACTGCAATACGTACCGACAGAAAGCAACTTTATATTTGTAGACCTCCAGCGGGATAGCCGTAAGGTATTCCAGGAACTCTTAAAAAAAGGCGTTATCGTCCGCACGGGTGATATTTTCGGCTATGATACCTTCCTCCGGGTAACTGTAGGTACACCGCGCCAGAATGAACGCTTTATCCAGGCCTTACGGGAAGTCCTGGCTCAGGCGTAAAAATTAGGAATATATCCCTCCTTTCGTTGATATTAATGATATAGCAGGATTGAAAGGAGGGATTTTTTTGCGGGCGAGCAGGTACTTAACAGTTGCCGTAAGCTTGTTGCTGGTAGTTCTTATGGTAAGCGGGTGCGGGTTGGTAGACAGGCTGACTGGCAAATCCAGGACCGAGGTCCAGGTGCAGCTGCCACCACCGGAAACCAGCACCCCGGTGGCCGGGGCTGAGGCCCAGAAAGAAAGCACCAAGACCACCGAGGTAGTCCTCTATTTTAGCGATGCCACCGGCAATTACCTGGTGGCCGAGAAACGTAGTATCCCTCTGGTAGAGGGCATTGCGCGGGCGACTATTGAAGAACTCATCAAGGGTCCGGGGCCTGGTTCACAGCTCTTACCTACCATTCCCAAGGGGACGGTACTGAAGGATATTAATATCCGTTCCGACGGCCTGGCCAGGGTAGATTTTAGTAAAGAGCTGGTGGCCAACCATAGTGGTGGCTCCCTGGGTGAAAGCCTGACGGTGTATTCCATAGTCAACACCCTGACCCAGTTTCCTTCCGTCAAGCAGGTCCAGTTCCTGGTGGATGGCCAGTATGTGAAGACCATTGCCGGCCATGTTGATGTATCGGCGGCCATGGGCCGTAATGAGAGCCTGATTAAAAAAGAGGCCCACTAAATAGTAACTTGTCGAATGGTGGTAAATAACTGGTGCCTTTGGGGCACCGTTTTTGTTTTTTCTACAAAAACCACTTTGTAGGAAGGAAAGGTACTCCCTGGCAGCGAATAGTTATGTTAGCTTGTCGCAGTGAAAGGAGAAAGGAAGGGTGATGGACAGGCGTATATTTAATGGCCGGCGGGGCCTTTTATTGCTGTTACTGGTGTTAATGTACATATTAACGCTGGGCTTAAAGGCCCTGCCGGCTGAGGCTGGCCCCGGTGTAAATCTAACCCTCAATGGTAGCCGGGTGAACCCGGCGGTACCACCATATATCGACGGCAACGGCCGGACGATGGTGCCTGCGCGTTTCATTATGGAATATATGGGCGCCAGGGTGGACTGGCAGGCCGCCGAACAGGGTATTGTCATCTACCGGGGAGCAACAACTGTAAAGATGCGGATTGGCAGCCGCCAGGCCTACGTCAACGGGCGGGGGATTACCCTGGATACGACACCGGTGATCCTGAATGTAAATGGCGGGACGACCATGGTACCGGTGCGTTTCCTTTCCCAGGCCTTTGGCGGCCAGGTCGACTGGGACGCCGGATCCCAGACCGTAAGTATCTGGCTGGGGTCTACCTCGGCTGCGGGCCGGGTGCGCATAACAGGGAGTTATGTCAATATCAGAACCGGCCCAGGGATGGCCTACCAGGTAATCACCACTCTGCCGCAGGGAACGATACTGAAGTGCCTGGGGGAAACCAACGGCTGGTACCAGGTTCAGTTAAGCGAAAGCTCTAAAGGGTGGATTTCCGCCACCTACGCCGAACCGGTCCCGGATGACAACCCGCCGGGTAACGGTCAGCCGCCGGATGACAGCGGGCCGCCGGATAACAATCCGCCGCCGGCGGTTCAACCCCTGGGCTGGGCTGTAGTGGGCAGCAGGCCGGTGGCCATCCTGGCCGGGCCCAACCCGACGGAAAAAATAATTGGGACAGGGGCCGCGGGCAGCAAACTGCCCATCTGGCAGCAACAGGGTGACTGGTGGCTGGTGGAGATGGATAACGGCCAGCGCGGCTGGCTGGCTAAAAGCCTGGCTACCTTTGCCCCCTACGAGCCTCCAGGGGGAGGGGATGGGGGAGGCGACCCTGGCCTCAAGATTACCGGGGTGACAGTTACCCCAACCGGCGATGCCATCCAGGTTACCGTTAAAGCCACCGGGGTTTTCGCCTATAAAACCTCCCGCTGGGATAACCGCCTGATTGTCGATATAGCGGGTGCTACCCTAGCTGTACCGGCGGGTAATGAAACAGTGGAGGTCAACCGTCCACCCCTGGCCCGGGTGCGCCTGGGGCAGTTTACCGCCGACACGGTGCGGGTAGTTTTCGACCTTACCGGAGCTGCCAGGCTGACCTCCAGGCCGGCGGGCGATAAGCAGGGCTTCATATTTATGGTCCAGAAGCCTTCCCTCAGGGGCAGCAAGATCGTCCTCGACCCCGGCCACGGGACCGACCCGGACGGGCCGGACCCGGGGGCTATTGGTCCGGCAGGGGTGCAGGAAAAGGACGTCAACCTGGCCATGGCCCAGAAGCTGGCGGCCTTGTTACGTGGTGCAGGAGCCATCGTGTACCTGACTCGTAACGGGGAGACCTGCCCCTATACCCTGGCCGGCCGGGCTTATTACGCCAATGATGTCGGGGCTGATCTCTTTATCAGCATCCATTCTAACGCCTCCTATAGCCCCGATGCTTCCGGCACGTCGACCTATTTCTATGCCCCGCCGGATTCCGACCTGGGAAAGCAGAGGGGTACCCGCCAGCGCCTGGCGACAGCTATCCAGTCGGCCCTGGTAGCGGCAATCGGCCGGCGGGACCTGGGCGTAAAGGAAGCCAATTTCTCGGTCCTGCGCAATAGCGATATGCCCTCGGTACTGGTGGAGACAGCCTTCATCTCCAACCCGGAGGAGGAGCAGCTCCTATCCAGCTCCGCTTTTCAAGGCCAGGTAGCGGAAGGAGTTTTTAACGGGGTGAATAACTTTTTTAGCACTTATTAGCCCGGTGAGGGAGCCTGCAACGACTTGCAGGCTCCCTTCTTCTCTGTTACAATGGGAAAGCAACGGCAACCTTGTAGGGAGGGATACCGGTGCTGGCCCTGGTGGGGGGGTATTTTTTAATATTTTTAGCCCGGGTGAGCGATGTTAGCCTGGCGACCTTAAGGATGCTGTTCCTGGTGCGCGGTAAACGCTTCTATGCTGCCGGCATCGGCCTCTTCGAGGTGACCATTTATGTAGTGGCCTTAAAGTTTGTCGTCGACCGCTTGAGTGATCCCTTCAGCCTGGCTTCCTACGCCCTGGGCTTCGCCACCGGCAATATTATTGGCAGCCTTATCGAAGAAAAGATAGCCCTGGGGCAATTGACGGTGCAGATTATTACCCTTAGGTCCCCCCTGGAACTGGCCCAGGAATTGCGAACGGCAGGGTTTGGTGTTACCATTACGGAGGGCCAGGGACGGGAGGGTTGCCATCCCATATTAAACCTCAGTATCCCCCGCCGGCAGGTGGGTGAAATCCAGCGGGTGGTAGACGGCTGGGATCCCGGCGCCTTTGTAGTTATCCACGAAGCGAGGACCGCGTATGGTGGTTTTTATCCTTACCGGCGTAAGGGAAAATAATAATTCATATCTCCAGGTCCCCGGCATATAATATGAGGTACTGGTCCTTAACAAGGGCAAGACCTGGATAAGGAGTTGAGGGCCGTGCTGCCCGTTCATCCTGTGGGTGTGTTTGATTCTGGTGTTGGGGGTTTGACGGTAGCCCGGGAGATTATCCGCCAGCTACCCTTAGAAACAATTATTTACTACGGTGATACGGCCCATGTACCCTATGGTTCACGTCCTGTCGATGAGCTAATCCGTTTTGCCGATGCCATTGTCGGCTTTTTAATTGCCCGGGGGGCCAAGGCTATTATTGATGCCTGCAATACTACTTCCGCCGTGGCTCTACCATACCTGCGGGACAAATATGCCATCCCCATTGTCGGGGTGATTGAGCCGGGTGTGGTGGCGGCCCTGCAGGCTACCCGCAACGGTTGCATAGGCGTCATAGCCACCGAAGCAACTGTCGCCAGTAACGCCCACCGGGAAGCCATTCTGGCCCGTGATGGTAAGGTCCGGGTCCTGGCCCGGGCCTGCCCGAAACTGGTCCCCCTGGTGGAGGCTGGGGTGGTTTCTGGGCCTGAAGTAGAGGCGGCTGTAGCTGAATACATGCTTCCCCTGGTGGAAGCCGGGATCGATACCCTGATCCTGGGGTGTACCCACTATCCTTTCCTGGCGCCTGTTATCCAGGAAGTAGCCGGGCCGGGGGTAACCCTCATCGACCCGGCGACGGCTACGGTCCAGGAGCTACGCAATGTTCTGGCGGCAGCCGGTGGCCTGCGCGGGTTCCATTGCTCAGCGGCCCACAACTTCTTTGTCAGCGGCGATGCCCAATCCTTCAGCCAGGTGGGAAGGAAGCTGGTCGGCTGGCCAGAGCTCGAGGCAACGAGGAAACTGGAACTGGAAAAAGGAGGACCACATATTGATCAGGAGCCAGGGGCGTAATAACAATGAGTTGCGGCCGGTAACGATAGAACGCCATTATCTTAAATACGCGGAAGGCTCGGTCTTAATAAACATGGGGGACACGCGGGTTATTTGTAGCGCTACTATTGAAGACAAGGTGCCACCCTTTCTCCGCAATAGCGGTCGGGGCTGGATTACAGCCGAATACGCCCTCCTGCCGCGGTCGACCCAGGAACGGACCATGCGGGAAGCAACCCGGGGCCGCCCCAGTGGCCGCACCCAGGAGATCCAGCGCCTGATAGGGCGCTCCCTGCGCAGCGTCGTCGATACTGCGGCTTTAGGGGAAAGGACCATCTGGCTGGACTGTGACGTCCTCCAGGCTGATGGTGGCACCCGCACGGCAGCCATTACCGGCAGTTTTGTAGCCCTGGCCGAAGCCCTGGCCAGCTTGGTGGCTGCCGGGACCATACCACGTTTGCCTCTGCGGGACTTTCTGGCGGCCGTCAGCGTCGGGCTGGTCAAGGGCGAATTACTGCTGGACCTGGACTTTGAGGAGGATTCCCACGCCGACGTGGATATGAATGTAGTGATGACCGGGGCCGGACAGTTGGTGGAAATCCAGGGGACAGCGGAAAGGCAGCCCTTTAGCCGGCAGGAGATGGAATCTATGCTCGACCTGGCCGGGGAAGGGATAGAAAGACTGATTACCTTTCAGCAGCAGGTACTGGGGGAACTGGCGGAACAGGTGGGGAAAGATTATGCCTGAAATTGTCATCGCCACCCATAATCCGGGTAAGGCCAGGGAATTTCAGGAGCTATTACAGGGGTTAAACTTGGTTATCCGAACCCTGCAGGATTTCCCGGCCTGCCAGTTACCACCTGAAACAGGTAGCACCTTTGCCGAGAACGCAACCCTCAAGGCCCGCACGGTGGCGGAATTTACCGGCCTGCCGGCCCTGGGGGATGATTCCGGTTTGGAAGTGGATTTTCTTAACGGGGCGCCAGGGGTTTATTCCGCTCGGTTTGCCGGCGAGCCTGCTAACGACCGGCGTAACAATACCAAGCTGTTGCATCTCTTGGAGGCAGTACCCTGGGGACAACGTACGGCTCGCTTCCGCTGCGCCCTGGTCCTGGCGCTGCCTGGCGGTCCTCAATATCTGGCTGAAGGTACGGTAGAGGGCTGGATTGCCTTTGAACCCCGCGGCGAGCACGGTTTCGGCTATGACCCCCTGTTTTACCTGCCGGACCTGGGCCGCACCATGGCCGAACTGGGGGAGGAAGGAAAAAACAGGCTCAGTCACCGCGCCCGAGCCGTCCAGAACCTGTGGCCGGTTTTAAGCCGGCTGGGGCCGGAGCGCGGTACCAGAGTTGAGCTGGCCGGCAAAACCGTGGCCACAGGGGATTGCTAGAGGTAGTCAGGTGAATTATAATAAAAATTGCCCTGAGAGGGGAAAATAATGATAGTTTTGCCGTTCCCGTGGCAAAAACTGCTTTTGACTTGACCTGATTTTTGCAGTATAATATCCTGTGCGCGCGGGTGTAGCTCAATGGTAGAGCTCCAGCCTTCCAAGCTGGCTACGTGGGTTCGATTCCCATCACCCGCTCCAAGGTTCAGGCGCCTGTAGCTCAGCTGGATAGAGCAGCGGCCTTCTAAGCCGCGGGCCGCAGGTTCGAACCCTGCCAGGCGCGCCAGAAAAAGACATGGTGGGTGTAGCTCAGTTGGTTAGAGCACCAGGTTGTGGCCCTGGGGGTCGTGGGTTCGAGTCCCATCTCCC
>JASUSX010000044.1 GCA_030445875.1 Clostridia bacterium | reverse complement strand
CCACTGAGCCGTGGAATGGGCGAAGTTCGCCTTCGAAGCTCTCGAACATCTGTACTACTACTAAAAATTTAAATTACCCTATTGACATAGAAGGTCTTTAATCGGTCCTAATGAGCAAGGGTAGCAACGGGTACGCCGGCTACCGGCTGGCTGGCCGGCAAATACCTGGCCAGGGCCAGGGTCCCTATGTTGGCCGCTACATTGAGCAGGTTGGCCTGGGATACCGTGACCAGCACCTCGGCCACTGCCGGTACGGCCGCTGAACCGCTGGCCGCTCCTTTGGCTTCGTTCAGAACGGCACCGCTCTGGTTCAGGACCCTTACTACCTCAACCCCGGCCAGGATCAATCTGCTTTCCCCATCGCTGGAAAGCCCTTTTTCCCCTCCTCCTGATTGTTTACCTGTAAAGAGTAAAACATCCACCCGGTCACCCGGTCGGAGGCCGCTGGCAGTTTTCAGGTTAACGGGGATGGCGAAGATGCGGTTTTCCGGCACCGGCAGGTTAACGGGATTATCTCTGACCATGGGCTGTAACAACAATTCACCTTTCCAGATCTTTTGCCCGGCTAATTTGCCGGCGGGAACGCTTCCCAGGGCCCCTTCGGGGACGAGATGCGCTGGCAGCTTTTGCGGGGAGAGATTGTCCTCACCCAGGGCGGTGTTGGGTTCAATGTCCCGGGCAGCTACCATTACGGTCCGGTACTGGACCTTTTCACTGGAACCCATCGAGATTATCAGGTAGGTCAGCACCAGGGCTGCTGCCAGGGAAATAGCCAACCGCACGTAACGGTTCTGCATGTTATCCTCTCCAGTCCATTAAAGAGAAGTCACAGCTCGATGGCCTGGCGCAAGGACTTGAGCCAGCTGCGGGGTAAAGGGGCGGTACCCTTCTCTTCCCCTTTGCGTATTTCGTGGGATTCCGGCAAAACGCATAAAGCCTCCAGGCCCCAGTAGGAAGCAAACTCCTGGAGGGAACTATAAGAAGCGCCCCGGTTCCCCACCACATAGGTCCTCCCGGCCAGGGGCGGTTTAAGCTGCCAGGCCCCGGGGCTCATGTCCGTGACCAGGAAGACCACCGAGGCAAAGGGCATAGCCTCCACCGGGATGTCCACCCCGGCATCGACTATGGTCGTCACCCCGGGCGTGGCGTAAAAAGGGGGCATCCCCCGGCAGGGGATGCGCCTGTCCCGGCGTAACCAGCGCAGGGCCCCGCCCCCGGCGTCGACAACCTCCACCGCGCCCCGTCCGGCCAGGAAGGCCGCCAGGGCCAGGGCAAAGGCGGTGGCGCCTACGCGACGGCTGGCGCCCATGACTACCAGCACCCGTGCCTGCAGAGCGGCAGGGGAGGCGGCCACCAGCCGGGCCGGCGCTTCCGGTTCCACGCCGGCCAGCAGCACTTTATTGCGCCCGCTTTCCTTGGCCCGGTAAAGGGCCTGGTCGGCAGCGGCGATGACCCCGGCCGCATCCGGCGCATCCACCCCCAACTCCGCTACCCCGCCGGAAAAGGTGGTGCTGTAGACGCCCTTCTGGCGCCAGCTCTCCCGCAGGCGGTCGGCTACCGCCAGGGTCAGGTCCCGGGGGGTGCGGGGAAAGACAACGGCGAATTCCTCGCCGCCATAGCGCGCCACCACGTCGGTTTCGCGGCAAAAGGAACGCAGGAATTCGCCGAACCGGCGCAGCACCTCATCGCCGGCCTGGTGGCCGTAGGTATCATTGACCCGCTTGAAGTGGTCGATGTCGCACATCAGCAGGGAAAAACCGCCCCGCCCCTTTCGAAAGGCCTCCACCCCATCCTGAAGGTAATGGTCCAGGAAGCGCCGGTTATAGCACCCGGTCAGGCCATCGCGGTAGGCTTCCGCAGCGGCGTTGGACCACAGCGCGCGCATCCGCCGGCCCCGCCCAGGAGCCTTTCTATAACTTCCTCCTGCCACGCCGGGAAATACTCGTCGGCCCCCGCCTGGAAGAATTCCTTTTCCCGGCCCCGCTCCTCGATCCCCACCACGCCAATGGGTACGTCGGCCAGGGCCTGCTGGCGGCGCAGCTCTTTAACCACCGCCAGGGCATCTCCCAGGCCAGCCGCCACCACTATGGCGCCGGGTTTACCGGCCTGGACGGCGTCCAGCAGGCGGGCAGGATCGTCAAAGCCCCTCCCTCCCGGAGGTATGATACCAAAGCCCAGAACCAG
The DNA here is from genome assembly GCA_030445875.1 of Clostridia bacterium. Taxonomy (GTDB): domain Bacteria; phylum Bacillota; class DSM-521; order Neomoorellales; family Neomoorellaceae; genus Neomoorella. Next base: position 8,564 of record JASUSX010000044.1, on the reverse strand, counting down.
CCTGTTAGAGGATACCTGCACCCCGGGTAAAGGGCCCAACCCGGAGTCGGCGGCCCGGGCGCCGGCTGCGGGCGGTTCTGGTTGAGCTACTTCCTGGTGTTTGACCTCTGATATCTGGTTATGACCTGTCTGGAACACTGAGCGGGCTAACGCCTGTGCCTTATCCAGCCAGCCCGGCATTAGTTTCGCCCCTTTTGCAACTTGTTAAGTCTTGCTGCCTGTGGCTCATTCCCCTGGGCGCCAATCCTGCAGGGCCTTGCGGGCCACGGCCCTGACGGGCACCTGCATGGTCTTCCAGCCACCTATATTCCCCAGGGGTACCGGTACTTCCACCTTAACATTCACCTCAGCCGTTACCCGGCGGGGAAAAGGCTCATTTTTAGTATAGGAGTAGCCGTCGCACTCATTATCATAGGTCACCTGCTCCGTATGGGGGTCAAAGTTAATATCCACATTCCAGGAAAGCACCTTATAACCCGCTATGTTGTCGGCGGAAAGGTTCTTCTCGAAGTACGCCCGCGCCGCACCCTCGGCGTTGCTGCTGGACAGATCTATGTACGGTTTATAGTTAAAACGGCGGTAACGACAATAACAGCCATCTTTGGTGCAGACTTCATACCATAAATGGTAAGTAGGCCTTACTTTTTTAACGGCCGGGCTCAAGGCGGCCGTTGCCGCTGCGTCCACCGCATCGCGGACCCGGGTGCGGTCCAGGTAGACGCGGGACAGGCCCATGCCCAGGGCGGCAAAGCCCATCATAATGAGGAGGGCTACCGCTACAAAGGGAAGTAACTGGCCGCGGCTGTCTTTGAGTAACCACACCAGGGGGTTATACCCTGGCCCCGGCTCTGGCAAAACCTTCACACCCTTACCCCCCCGCCCTTTAGTTCGCCAGCAGGCTGCCCACACCCAGGGTTAACAGGAAGGCGGCCAGCATGGCTACCCCTCCCGGCAGGCGCGCGGCCGGCCAACCCGGCACCTCTCCGGCCAGCCATTCCAGGTGCAAGCGGTCCCGCAGGGCAGGCCATCCCCCAGTCTTGAGCAGGTTAAACATGCTTCCTGCCAGCAAAAGCAGGAGGGTAAAAAAATAAAGACCCCGACGTCTTTCCCGTGTAACCAGGCGCCGCACCCGGAGGCCAGCTTAATGTCGCCTGCCGCCAGGCGGAAACCGGGCAGCAGCACCAGCAGGCAGGGGACCAGCAAGGCGTTGAAGAAAGCCACGCCTGCTCCCGCCCATCCCCCCTGCCAGCCCGCCCACAAAATCCCCAGGAAAAAGAGTGGATAGCTAATAGTATTGGGTATACGCCGCCGCTGCCAGTCCGTCCAGGCCGCCAGGCCGATCAAGCAGCCCGGCAGGAGGTACAATCCAGTTACCATAAACACCCTCTCCCGTTACGATACTAGTAATGGGCCGGATTCGGTTCCAGGTGGAAAACGGCGCTGCCCCTGAGGGCTTTGACAAAGCCCCCACCGGCAAAGGGGATGTGAAAATTATAAGGCAAATCTACCGTGACCTTTCGATCGTAACCCGAAGAGGAAAGGCCAATAGTTGCTTGCTCGGCGTTGGGTACCCCACCCAGGGCCAGCTCCGCCCGGGCCTTCTGGGTGGCCAGGGAGGAATTGTTGGTCAGGGAATAAGTACGAGCCGCTTCCCGGGCGGCTACTTCTAAAACAGTATTAATGCGGATGGCCTGGGTAAACATGATGAAGCCAAAGGTGAGCATCAGCACCAGGGGAAACATTATGGCCGTTTCTACAACGGCAGAACCTTTGCTATTTTTTATTATCTTTAACATTTAATCCGTTCCCTCCTGTCCTCCCACTCTAAGCGAAAAGGACGGTTAAGACCGCCCTTTATCCAGGATAGACTCCGTCCTTCGCTGCCCGGGGGAGGTAGCATGCGAGTAGAAATTCAAAATTACCGCTTTTTCCATCTTACTTATTGCCATGCCCGAGTATATAATATAACCCCTTCCTGTTAAAATCAATAAGGCCGGTTTTAATTTTACGTTAAAGATCTATTTATTCCATATTTTACCATCATCCGTCTTCGTAACATGACGAAACATCCGCAGACCTGTAACGCCGGCAACTTTTTGCCCTTAATAAAAAAGCCGGGGCCAGTGGCCAACCACCCGGCTTGCTTTTACTCCTGTCTGCCCCATGCGCTACACGATTACCCTTACCGGCACAAACCACAGGACCTCTTCACTCCAGTAATTAAAAGACGGGCCCGCTACCTTCAATCCTAAGCGCCATTAGGGACGGCTGTTGTCAGGCCGCCCCTTGCTCACGGGTGAACTCCGCCCCCCGGGCTACAGGGAGGGGGCTAGCTGTAGTAATATACTCCTTACCGCCGGGGCGGGAAGGAAATCCCCGCCAGCAGGTTCTGGTTGGTCTCTTTCCCCTTTTGCTTGATATAATGCCAGAAGGCACCCAGGGTCTCTTCCCACTGCCGGGCTACCTCCTGGCGCGCGCCGGGGTCTTTGAGGCGCAGTTCGGCGCTGATGTCTACGGCGCGCAGGGCGGCCTGCCGCAAGTCCGCCAGGGCCTGTTGCAGTTCGTCAAAACTGGCCAAGACGACTATACCTCCACAAAGCAGGATCATGAGGCCGGAAGTCGGAAACCGGCATTCCCGCAGGCCCCGGCGCAAGCCGGCGCCTGGCAAAGCCTCTAAGCGTTATATAACAGTCGCTGGTACAAGGCAATTAATTATTCACCGGCCTCCGGTCCCAGCTCGGCCTTCATTTTTTCAAACTGGGCCTCGGCGACGATGTCGGCCAGGGCTTCCTTCGTTTCCCCCAGGACGGACTTCACCTGCTCGCTCAACTCCGATAAGCCCTGGATAGCCCCCTTCAAGCTGGACTTGACGGCCGGCTTCAGGGTGGGCCACAAGGCGGCCAGGGCCAGGGCGGCGGCCACACCCAGGAGAAAGGCTTTGGCTTCCGCGTTGGCGCCCAGATTGGGGAAACGCAAACCTTCACCCCGCCCCCCTTCCCCGGCGGCAGCGGCGGTCCTGGCGCCGCCGTTTGCCGCCAGGGCGCGGCGCACCTCGTCGCGGACGATACGGGTAATAACTTCTTCTAAATTGCCATTGGCGGCCATGGTGTTCCCCTCTCCTCCGAAATATGATGTGTGAGGTGGGAGGTGAGAGGTGGGAGGCTTGCCTCTCATTTCTCCCGTTCGCTGGCGGCGGTATGCCGCCACGGTTTATTTTATTTTACCTTGTTTTGCATGCCGGGCAAGACCTCGGTGACGGCCGGCAGGAGCATCAAGGGCAGGGTCGCCAGCCACTCGCCGGGGTTCAGGGGCCGGGTATGGAACAGGCGCCGGGCCAGCGGCCAATAGACGGATATTCCCATCAGGCCAGCAGAAATGGCCCCGGAAGCCAGCAGGAAGCGGGACGGTTTTCCCGGCGGGCGGCAGGTGTAGGCATAGAGGATCTGCTGCCCGGTGAGGGTGGTAAAGGTCAGGGTGCGGGCCGTGGCCAGGTCCCGCGTGCGCAGGAAATGCTGGAAGGTGAACAGGGAGGTCAGCCCGCTGGCGATGCCGGTGGCGAGCACCCGCAGGTTGAAATCCCTGGTTAAAAAGGACTGCTTCCCTGGCGGCGGTGCTGCCATAACGTCAGGCGCCGGCGGGGCCACACCCAGGGCCAGGGCCGGCAGGCCGTCGCCGATGAGGTTGATCCAGAGCAGCTGCAGGGGCAGGAGGGGCAGGGGCAGGCCCTTCATGGTGGCGGCCAGCATCAGCACCACTTCGCCGGCGTTGGTGGCCAGCAGGTATAAAAGGCTGCGGCGGATATTCTGGAAGGTGGCCCGTCCCTCTTCCACGGCGGCGACGATGGTGGCGAAGTTGTCGTCGCTGATGACCAGGCTGGCGGCTTCGCGGGTGACGTCGGTGCCGGTCTGACCCATGGCAATGCCGATGTCGGCCTCTTTCACCGCCGGGGCGTCGTTGATGCCGTCGCCGGTCATGACCACAATGTGGCCCTGGTTCTTTAAGGCGCGGACCAGCTCGTATTTGTGCCGGGGCAGCACCTGGGCGAAGATGCGGGCCTCCCCGGCCACGGCGGCCAGCTCTTCCCCCGCCAGGCCCGCCAGCTCGGCGCTGGTGACCACCCGGTCGTCGGGCTCGATCAAACCCAGTTCCAGGGCGATGGCCCGCGCCGTGGCCGGGTGGTCGCCGGTGATCATTTTGACCTCGATGCCCGCCTGGCGGCAGCTGGCCAGGGCGGTGCAGACTTCCGGCCGCGGCGGGTCGTACATGCCGATCAGGCCGGCAAAGGTGAGATCGCCGGCCAGGCTCGCTTCCAGGTCGGCGTCGTCCACGGTCAAGATCGCCGGGTCGCAGCGCTTGTAGGCCACGGCCAGGACGCGCAGGGCCGCGGCCGACATGCCCCTTGCCTGCTGGAGGATGAAACGCCGCCGCGCCTCATGGAGGGGGGTATCCCGCCCTTCGGCGAGGAAGGTGGTGCAGCAGTCGAGGAGGGCGTCAGGGGCGCCCTTGGCAAAGACCCAGGCCGTGCCCCCTTCGGGCCCGCTGCAGGCCACCAGCATGCGGCGGCGGCTGCTTTCAAAGGGCACCATGCGCCTGAGGGGGTATTTTTGTTTGAGGTCCTCGGGCCAGAGGCCGGCCTTGGCCGCCGCCACCAGCAGGGCGGCCTCGGTGGGGTCGCCGCCGACCTGCCAGCTTTCCCCCGCCCCGGCCGGCTCGATCAGGCGGGCCTCGTTACACAGGGCGGCGGCCATCAGGGCCAGGCGCAGGCCTTCGTCGCTATCGCGGCCGTCGGCGCTCTTAAAGGTTCCTTCCGGGTTATAACCTTCGCCGCTGACTTCCCACCAGCGGCCGGTGTAGATCCGGCGGACGGTCATCTGGTTTTTGGTCAGGGTGCCGGTCTTGTCGCTGCAGATGACGGTTACGCCGCCCAGGGCCTCCACCGCCCCCATGCGGCGCACGATGGCCCGGCGCTGCGCCATGCGCTGGACGCCGGCGGCCAGGGAAACGGTGGCGACGGCCGGCAGGCCTTCGGGGATGGCGGCCACGGCCAGGCTGGTGCCGGAAAGGACCATGTCCAGCAGGCCCTGGCCCCGCAAAAGGCCGCTCACGATCATCAGGCCGCAGGCGCCCAGGGAGATGTGCATCAGGCGCCGGCCCAGGTGGCTCAAGTTCTGCTGCAAAACGGTGGGCCGGGGCTCTTTTTCCTCCAGCATGGCGGCGATGCGGCCCATCTCGGTGGCCATGCCGGTGGCGCAGACCACGGCGCGGCCGCGGCCGCGGGTGACGCTTGTCCCCAGGAACAGGGCGGCGCCGTTGCCCTGGGCGCGGGGGTTTTTGCCCACCGGCACCGACTCGCCCGTCAGGGAGGCCTCTTCCACCTCCAGCTGGAAGCCGGCCAGCAGGCGGGCGTCGGCAGGCACCCGGTCGCCGCTGCTTACCAGGATCACGTCGCCGGGCACCAGTTCGGCCGCCGGCACCTCCTGCTCGCGGCCGTCCCGCACCACCAGCGCCCGCGGCACCTCCAGCCGGCGCAGGGCGCGCAGGGCCTCGTCGGCCTGGCTTTCCTGGAAGGCGCCCAGGACGGCGTTCAAGGCGACGATACCCATGATGGTGGCCGCGTCGCTGATCTTACCCATGAAGACGTTGACCAGGGAGGTGCCCATGAGCAGCCGCACCATATGGTTCTGGAGCTGGCCCTTGACCCGGTCCCAGAAGGTGATGGGCCGCGCCTCCATCAGGGTGTTGGGCCCGTAAACCTGCAGGCGCCGGGCCGCCTCGGCGCGGGTAAGGCCCTGCTCCGGTTCGACCTGCAAGGTGGCCAGCAGGGCGGGCAGGGGGGTGTCCTGCCAGCCGGGGAACTGGGCGACCGCAGCCGGCTGCGGCGCCGGAACAGAGGCGGGGGCAGGTACAGGGTGCAGGGTGGCCCGCTCCCCTTCCTGCCGGCGGGCGGCAGCCCGGGTGGCGGCCACTTCCGCGCGGGCGCGTCCCCCGCCCGGCCAGCGCAGGCGGCCGGCATTGAGCAACAGGATGAGGCTCAAAAAATCCTGCCACAGCATGGCCGCGGCCGGGGAGAAAAAGCGCCCGAAGGCCAGGCCCAGGCCGATGGCGTTGAAGGCACGGACGAGGAGGAAGTCCTGGCGGTATAAAGCCCGCGCCCGCCGGGCCAGGCGGAATGTTTCCAGCACCCGCGCCGGGTCGGTGCTCAAGGCGAGCATATCGGCCGCCGCCAGGGGTGGGCCCAGGGCCAGGCTGAAATCGGCGGCCGCCAGGGCGGCCTCGTCCGCCTCCCCCCGGCCGACGGCCGCCACCAGGCGGCCCTGGTCTTTCAGGTCCCTGATAACGGCGGCCTTTTCTCCGGGGCCAGCACCGGACCGGCAGCCGTCGAGCCCCAGCCTGGCCGCCAGCAGTTCGGCCTCTTCGCGGCTGCCGTAGCTCAAGAGGACCTGGCGGGTGAAACCCAGTTCCCGCAGGCCGGCAATTACCGCCGCGGCGTCGGCCTTGAGCTGTTCGGCTGCGGCCAGGAGGCCGGCCGGGCGGCCGTCGACGACCAGGTAGAGGGGCAGCAGGCCGGTCTGCAGGTAACGCCGGGCGCGGGCCTGGCCGCGCCGGGCGCTGATTTTAAGCCCTTTTAAGGCCGACGGGGCGGCCAGGGTAACTTCGTGTTGCTCAATTTGGGCCCGCACGGCGCCGCCGGGCAAAAGCTCCGCCTTCCTGGCGCGGGGGGCGTGCAGGCCCTGTTCCTGGAGGGCGTGCCAGAGGGCCGGCCCCAGGGGATGGGCCACCTCCCGGCAGGCGGCCGCGGCCAGGGTGAGGAGCCTTGCCCGGGGATAAGCCGGGTCCAGGGAATAGACTTCCTCGATTACCGGCCTGCCGGCCACAAAAATGCTCTCCTGGCACCAGACCATAGTGTCCAGGGAAGGCAGGGCCATAAAATGGCGCCCGTCGCCGGCCAGGATGCCATTGGCCACGGCCTGGCGGATACCGGCTGCGGCCAGGGCCGTTTCGCCCAGGGAAGTGGCTACGGGGGCGCCGGCCACCAGCATGGCCAGGGCTTGGCGGTAATCCCGCCGCCAGAGGTAGGTGGCGGCGGCCAGGCCCAGGGTTAACTTGCTGGCCTCCTCCCCATAGCGGTCCACCCCGGCGGCTACGGCCGGAGGCAGGGATGGCGGCCGTAAGCTCCCCTCTTTGCCCTGGGCGATGGCGGCCAGGTCGGTCCGGGCTTGGGCAGCGGCCATTTTTTCCGTCAAACGCAGGCCCTCGGCCAGAACCAGGATGAAGAGGCCGGGCAGGCTTTCCCGGAGGAGCAGCAGGCTCAACGACGCCCCGGCCAGGAGCAGGTCGGCATTGAGGCCCCGCCCCCGTGCCAGGGCGGTGACACCCCGGCGCAGGAGGGGATAACCGGCGACCACGCTGACCAGGGCGGCCAGGTTGACTACCCGCGGCGAGCGCGCCAGGGGCGCCTCGCCGGCGATGACCCGTTTCAGGGCCAGGCCGCCCAGGATAGCCCCCCCGGCGGCCAGGCGCAGAAAATCCCTGGCCGGGGGAGAGGTGTTGGCCGCTGGTGTTACAGCCGGGGGGACGGGGCCGGCAGCCAGCCGGCCGGCCTGCTGGATTAAATCGGTTTCGCTGGTGCTCCGGGGCTGGTAGAAAAGCAACACGCTGCCGGTGGACGGACGCACCTCGGCCCTGGCCACCCCCGGCAGTTTTTGCAGGGCCGCCTGCAAAGGGGCCGGCGGCAACCGGCCGCTCTTCAGGGCGGGCAGGTATAACCGCAGGCGTCCGGGCAGGCGGTGGCGGACAGTAACTGGCTCCTGGATAGCTGGCAAAATCCTCACCCTGTCTTTAGAAACATGATTACCCGGGGATTAGTATTAACGAAAAAAGCAATTTTAGCCAGTAAAATGGAGCAAAAGGGGTGCAGGGCCACCCGCTTGACTATAACGGCCATTTTTGGGCCTTGATTTATGGACAACCGACTGCTATATTAACAGCGTATTAAGTTTGTTAAGTTTATGTTAAGCCAATATTTTTAAGCCAATATTTTAAGGAGGCGACAGCAATGCTCGATCTAACAAAGAATTTGGGGCGCAATTTCGGCGTGTGGGGTCTGGTAGCCGCAGGTGTAGCAGCCGGTGTCCTGGCAGCGCCGCCCCTGCGCCGGGGAGCCCGCCGCCTGGCCGTGCTGGCCACCCAGGGTATCCTCACCATCAGCGATGAAGCCAGAAAGCTGGCCACGGAAGCCCGCTCCGGGTGGCAGGGCCTGGTAGACGAAGCCCGGACCGCCGCTGCTGCCGGCGCCCAGGTTCCGTCCGTGGAGGAGTGATCTGGCTACCCCATGGCGGGTTTAAAGCAAACTTCCCGGCAGGCAAAGTTCCCTGAGGGCGCTCCGGCAGGTTAACCTGCTGCTGCAGGCAGCCAGGCTCAAACCGGCCGCGGGCGCCTTAACATTGTACCGGGGGTCAGAGCCGGCTCCCCGGCCACGGTAAAAGGAGGCTCCGCCCTTCAATCCGCGGAGGGGGGGCCGCAGGGATAGAATAATAGAACTCCTAACAGGTATTCTACTGCAG
>JASUSX010000043.1 GCA_030445875.1 Clostridia bacterium | reverse complement strand
TTTCGGTAATGCGGCTAAAGGCCAGGGCCACACCATAGGAGGTAGCGCCTTTCCGTTTGATTATCTCATAGGCGGCCTCCCGTACCTGGCGGCTTATTTCGTTCCGGGAGGCTTCCTCCTCGGTGGTGCCGTCCAGGCGGTAGAACTCTTCCAGGCCAACCCCGGCCACGTTGGCCAGGCTCCAGACCGGTACCTCGGTATCGCCGTGTTCGCCGATTACATAGGCGTGGATATTGCGGGGGTCAACGTGGAGGCGGCGGCTCAAGAGGTGGCGGAAACGGGCGCTGTCCAGAACGGTGCCGGACCCCAGGACCCTGTTTTCCGGTAGTCCAGAAAGCTTCCAGGCTGTATAGGTCAGGATATCGACCGGGTTGGCTACCATGAGGATCAAGGCGTCGGGGCAATGGCGCAGCAGGGGCGGCAGGGCCTCCCGGAGAATGGCGGTATTGCGGTGCACCAGGTCCAGACGGGTTTCACCCGGTTGCTGGTTGGCCCCGGCGGTGAAAATGATGATCCGGGCGCCGGCGCAGTCGGCCGGGCCGCCGGCCTGGATCTTGACGGGCCGGATTAAAGTGGCCGCGTGGGCAAGGTCCATGGCCTCCCCTTCGGCCCGCTTGTGGTCGATGTCTACCAGGACCAGTTCTTTGACGATGGGGCTGAAGAGCAGGGCAAAGGCGGTACTGGCGCCGACATAGCCGGTGCCGATAATGGCCACCCTGACAGGTGCCTGGAGGGGCATAGGATCACCTCGAGGCTTAGTGTCTGTTGGAGCCAGGAAGGTTATACGGGGGATCGAGTCACGACTTATGAACCTTAATTACTGGTTAACCTTTATTACCACGGTGGAAAAGGGTACCTTGTCGGCGGCGGCGGAGGAGTTGCATCTCACCCAGCCGGGGGTAAGTAAGCAGCTCCAGGCCCTGGAGGACTACTACGGCGTGCGCTTGCTGGAACGCCGTGGCCGTGAGGTGCGGCTTACGGGGGCTGGGGAGATATGTTACCAGCACGCCCGGGCTATTGCCCGGCACCTGGAACAGACCCAGCGGGAGCTGGCGGAACTGACCCGGTTGGTGAAGGGCCGGCTCTTGCTGGGGGCCAGCACCACCCCGGGCCAGTATATTCTGCCCCGGATGGTTGGTAGTTTCCGGCGGGAATACCCCCGGGTAGAGGTGGTGGTGGAGATTGCTGACACCCAGGAGGTTATCCGCCGCCTGCAGGAGGGGGAGATTGACCTAGGGGTGGTCGGCGCCGGGGGACGGGGCCGCAGCCTCTCCTATAGCCGCCTGGTCGAGGATGAACTGGTCCTCATTGTCCAGCCCGGGCACCACCTGGCCGGGGCATCAGCAGCAACCCCGGCCGATCTAAAGGACGAACCCCTGGTCTGGCGGGAAGCCGGTTCCGGTACCCGCCGGGTGGTGGAGGAACGCCTGCAGAAGGCCGGCTTTACCGTTGACCCGGGCCAGGTGGTTATGGAGCTGGGCAGCACCGAGGCCATTGTCAGCGCCGTCGAGGCCGGCCTGGGCATCTCCCTGGTCACCTGCTGGGCGGTGGAAAAGAGCGTGAAGCTGGGCCGCCTGGTTATCGTCCCCCTCCTGGGGGTCAACCTGAAGCGCGACCTCTACCTGGTGCGGCGCCGCCAACCTTTAAGCCCGGCTGCTGAGGCCTTTACCGGGTTTCTGGAAAAACATCCACCCCACCCGCCTGGATATTGACGGTAGGGCTCGAAAAGGTTATGATGATGAAGTAAAATTAAATATCATCTCCGAGCCGGTGTTCCCTAAGGGCTGTGGCCTATGGGGCGCTGGCCTGGGTGGTTACACCCACGGGGTAGGCCGGGAAACGGGCCTGCCTCCCTGTGCTCGGAAAGGAGATTACCTGCTGTGGTCTTCGGCGTGGAAGCCCCGGTATCCTTTGCGAGCCGGGGCTTTTATTTATTATTATGTAGGGCCTTTAGTCCCGACAATACTGCAGGAGGTTGATTAGCCTTGGGAAAAACATTGAAAATGGTAGCCATTACTATGCTTGTAGTTCTTTTTTTAGCTGGTTGTACCTCTTCAAAAGAAAGTGTAACTCCGGCCAGGCAGGGGGAAACTAAAGAACTACAGGTTTTTGCCGGGGCCGCCAGTAAACCTCCCCTGGAGGAAATTGCTACCCTTTTTATGCAGAAGACCGGCGTTAAAGTAAACCTTACCTTCGGCGGTTCGGGTGCCGTCCTTTCGCAGATGAAATTGTCCCACCAGGGTGATATTTACATCCCCGGTTCTTCTGATTTCATGGAAATGGCCAAGAAAGATGGCGTTGTGGACCCTAAAACCGAAGAGATACTGGTTTACCTTATACCGGCAATTAATGTACCCAGGGGCAATCCGCAAGGAATCCAGTCGTTAAACGATTTAGCCCGGCCAGGGGTGCGGGTAGGCCTGGCGCGTCCCGAGACAGTTTGCGTAGGCCTTTACGGAGTAGAAATCCTCGAGAAAGCCGGGCTGGCTGACAGGGTTAAAAAGAATATTGTTACTTACGCGGAAAGCTGCGAAAAGACGGCTAATCTGGTAGCCCTGAAGCAAGTTGACGCCGTCATGGGCTGGGATGTCTTCCAAAAGTGGGATCCGGCTAAAATTGAAACTATCTATTTACCACCGGAACAGATAACCCGTATAGGTTATATTCCTGCAGCCATCTCTAATTTTTCCCAACAAAAGGAGCTGGCCGCCCGATTTATGGCTTTTCTGACCTCAGAAGAGGGTAAAAGCGTTTTTCGCAAATATGGTTACCTGGGTAGCGTTGAAGAAGCCCGTAAATTTGCTCCGGGGGCTCCGGTAGGCGGTGAATACCAGTTACCTGCAGAGTGGCAGTAAGTAACCATGCCAGGGTCTTAAAGATGAGGTGAGGGAGTAAAGTGGGCCGGAAAAAGATTGTTGCCAGGGCCTTTACGGTGGCCTTTAGTGGCCTCCTTGCCATGGTGTTTATGTATATCTTGCTGCTTCTATTCTCCCAGGTGAGCTATTTAAACAAGGATGTACTAGTAAGCAGCCTTCAGGATAAAGAGGTCCGTTTTGCCCTGGCCCTCTCTTTAGAATCGGCCCTGGTAGTGGCTGCGCTGGCCCTTTTAATTGGCATCCCCGCCGGTTATGCCCTGTCGCGTTTCAGCGTGCCGGCGAAGGCGGTTATTGATACCGTTATGGATCTACCAGTGGTCATCTCACCGGTCGCCCTGGGGGCAATGCTGCTAATTTTTTTTAACACAACCCCGGGGTTGCTTTTTCAGGAGCATTTTTTCCCGGTAGTTTTCAACGTGACCGGTATTATTGTAGCGCAGGCTACCATTGTCGTTTTTCTGGCCATCCGGTTGATGAAATCTATCTTTGATGCCATTGACCCGACCTACGAGATGGCGGCCCGGGTCCTGGGGGAAAGCAAGGCCGGGGCCTTTTGGCGAGTGACCTTGCCTATGGCCAGGCCGGGTATTATTGCCACCTTTATTCTCTCCTGGGCCCGGGCCCTGGGTGAGTTTGGCGCCACCGTCACCCTGGCAGGTGCTACCAGGATGAAAACTGAGACCTTGCCGATTGCCATTTATTTAAATCTCTCTTCTGTAAGGATTGAAAAAGCGGTGGCCCTGGTAAGTATTATAGTTTTGCTGGCATTTTTAATTCTCCTGGCTTTACGTTTGCTGACGGATAAAGGGGCGCTGTACCAGTGATCCAGGTTAGAAATCTAACCGTAGCTGGCCCGGGGTTTTACCTGGACGATATTTCCTTCAGCGTAAGCAAAGCCGGATACCTGATCGTTTTGGGGCCATCCGGCGCCGGCAAGACGGTACTGCTGGATACTCTGGCTGGCCTGAAAAAACCGCAGAAGGGCAGGATACTCTTTGCCGGCCGGGATATCACCTATGCTTTGCCAGAGGAGAGGAAAATTGGTTATATCCAACAGAACCTGGCCCTATTTCCTCACCTCTCCATCATGGAAAACATCACCTTTGGCGCCCGGCCCAACCGCATTCCGCCCTCCCGGGCCAGGGAACGGGCCAGGGAATTAGCGGCTTTCCTTGGCATTGAACATCTTTTAAGCCGCTCTAATCCCCTAACTTTAAGCGGTGGCGAAAAACAGCGGGTAGCCCTGGCCAGGACCCTGCTGGTGGAACCCGATATTATTCTGATGGATGAGCCTTTTTCGGCTTTGGATAGTTTTACCAGGAGGCAGTTAATCTTTTTACTGCCTGAGATTTTCACCCGTTTTAAGGTGACAGTTATTCATGTCACTCATGACCTCCAGGAAGCCTTTCTCCTGGGGGATAAAATTGCCGTTTTAATTGACGGTCGCTTGCAACAAATAGGCAGCCGGGACGATATTTATCGCCGGCCAGCCACCCTGGAAGTAGCAAGATTATTGCTAAACCGTAATATGTTCAGTGGCAGGGTAGATGCTATTTCTTCCACTGAAATAATAGCCCAAAGTAGCCAGGGACTTACTTTCCAGCTGCCGGTAATTCCCAATTTGTACCTGGGTGATAAAATTCATTTTGGTATTAACCCCCGGGAAGTGGTTATTATCCGCCATGACCGTCCGCTTGCGCCAAGGGTGCAGTCAAATATTTTTCCTGCTACGGTGCGGAGTATTTTTGATCAGTATGGCAGTTATTTACTATTTTTGGATCTTGCTGGTACAGGAATGAAGATCGAACTGGAGCTCCCCGGCTATATTTACCATGACATGGCGCTTAAAATGGGGGAACAGGTTACTGTATCCTTAAAAAAGGATTCTTTTTGGGTCTTACCAGCAAATGAAGAAGGGTAAGCATATCAAAAAAAAGCCCTGGAGACGGGGGGCAAAATTATGGTATCCTAAAAGGGATTAAATTGACCGGAGGCGCTACCTGAAGTGTATGAAGCAGCCGGGGTCGTCCTGGCCGGAGGTAAAAGCACCCGTATGGGTACCAATAAAGCCCTGCTGCCCCTGGGGCGGGAGTCGATGCTGGCCACCATCGTGGCGGCTTTGCGGCCATTATTTCCCGAGGTAATCGTTGTAACCAACACCCCCGACCTGTACAGGGATTGGCAGGTGCGCCTGGTAACGGATGTCATCCCCGGCCGGGGGCCCTTGAGTGGCTTCCACGCTGGGCTGCTGGCTTCGCCCTGGTGGCACAACTTTGTTGTCGCCTGCGACATGCCTTTCCTGGACCCGGCTTTTATTGAACATCTCCTGGGACAGGCCCGGGGCTACGACGCTGTTGTCCCCCGCCGGGGTGAATACCTGCAGCCCCTGCACGCCGTCTATTCCCGCAGTTGCCTGCCAGCCATTGAAGCCTGTCTGCAGCAGGGTGACTACCAGGCCTTCGCCTTTTACCCGCACGTTAAGGTGCGTTACATTGATATTGACCGCCTCCAGGGTTTTACCGACCTGGAGCGGGTGTTTTTTAATATCAATACCCCGGCCGACCTGGATCGGGCACGGCGCCTGCTGGCAGGACAGTAGCTGACTCGCTCACACCCCCGGCTGCTTCCGCGGGCAGGGGGATAATTTCTTTGCCTGGCGAAAGGATGGAATGGTATGTCACCTTTATCCCTGGAGGCGGCCCGGGAATTGCTGCTGGACGGGCTGGTACCTCCCGGCAGGGTTAAAGTAAAGCTGGAGGAAGCGGCGGGGCAGGTGCTGGCAGCGGCAGTAACTGCCCCGGGGCCTTTCCCCCCGTTTCCCCGTTCCCTGGTGGATGGCTACGCCGTAGGACCGCCCGGGCCGGCAACCGGGACCAGGGTACTGCGGGGCTCCGGGACAAGTACGGGCAGTAGGGAGGCTCCAGCCAGGGCGGTCTACCGCCTCCTGGGGGCGGTGCCGGCCGGGAGGAAGCCCGACCTGACCCTGGCAGCGGGGACGGCGGCGGCTATCTTTACCGGCGCCAGGCCGCCGGCCGGGACGGTGGCCATTGTACCCAGGGAAATGGCGACGGAGGTGGACGGCTATATCAGCCTTACCGGCCTGCCTTCCCGGAGTTACCTGGAAGCCGCTGGAGCTGAAGTGGCGGCCGGGGAAGGGGTCCTGGCCGCCGGCACACCCCTGGGGCCGGCGGAAACAGGCCTCCTGGCCGCCCTGGGTATCCGGGAGGTAACGGTTTACCGCCGGCCCCGGGTAGCCCTGGCCGCCAGCGGCAGTGAACTCCTGGACCCTGCCGCCGGGGAGGCGGGAAATGCCGGCCGTGGCCCGGCCGACGCCAGCCGGGCCGGCGGCCCCGGGGCAGGTACCCCCTGGATATACAACAGCAATTTTTATGCCCTGGCGGCGGCTGTTGGGGCTGCCGGCGGCGAGGTACTCCCCCTGGGTCCCCTGGCCGACGACCTGGAGGAACAGGTAAGGGCCTACCGGGCGGCCCTGGGAGAGGCGGACCTGCTCCTGACTACCGGCGGCGCCGGCGGTGGTAATTACGACCTGACAGCAGCCGCCTTTGCCCGGACGGGGGGGAAAATGCTCTTTACAGAGCTAAATAACCGCCCGGCCCGGCGGGTTATAGCGGCCCGGTGGGATGGGAAATTAATGCTGGGCCTGCCCGGCAACCCCCCGGCGGCCCTGGTGGCTTACTATCTCCTGGCGGCACCAGTTATCCTGGCCCTGGGAGGTAAAGAACCCTTGCCGGTGGCCTTCCCGGCGCGGCTGACGCGGGCCATAGACCGGCGGCGGCCGGAGCGGGCCTTCATCTGGGCCCGGGCCAAGTCGACGGCTCATGGCTGGCAGGTAATGCCCCTGCCCCGCCGGCCGGGGGGCATCCGTGCCGCTATAGGAGCCAATGCCTTAATTGATTTGCCCCCCGGTACCACCCCGGCAGCCGGGGCGGAGGTAACGGTAATTATGGTTTAGCTGCACCTTACAAGGTAAAAGGAGGTACTAAATTTGAACCAGGAAAAGGATAAACTGTCCCCGCCACCCGTCATCTCCGTTGTCGGCAAGTCCGATGTGGGGAAGACGACCTTGCTGGTCAAGCTCCTGCCGGAATTAAAGCGGCGTGGTTACCGGGTGGCGACCATCAAGCATGATACCCACGGCTTTGACATCGACCGCCCCGGCAAGGACACCTGGCGCCACGCCGAGGCCGGGGCCGACGTTGTCGTCATCTCTTCGCCTACCAAGATGGCGATTATCGAAAAGGTAGAAATGGAGCTGCCCCTGGACGCCATCGCCGGGCGCGTGCAAAATGTCGACTTGATCATTACCGAGGGCTATAAGCGGGGCGATAAGCCCAAGATCGAGGTCCACCGGGCGGCCGTCGGGGGCGAACTCCTGTGCACCGCCGATGAACTGCTGGCCGTGGCCACCGACGAGCCCCTGGCCATAGACGCCCCTTGCTACGGCCTGGATGACGCCGCCGGCCTGGTGGATATGATTGAGGCCAGGGTGCTGGCCCCTGCCGGCCGGTTACGGTAGCCCTGGATTATGTCCTTTTCCGGCCGAGCTTAAGTTTTTTAGGCGGTCCAATTTTTACCCGGGTTCTCTTTAACCCGCAGGGTAATAGACATATAATATATGTTAAGAAATTGTCAACCCTGCGAGGGGATTCCAGATGGGCCGCATCCTTAATGCCTATGACCGGGCGCTGTTAGAATTACAGCAAAAGCTTCTACACATGGGGGACTATGTCGCCGACCAGGTGGATAAGGCCTTGCAAGCCCTGAAGGCCCAGGACAGGGAACTGGCGCGTCAGGTCGTCGCAGGGGATGACATTGCCGACAACCTGGACTACGATATTGAGATGGCGGCCCTGGACCTCATCTCCCTGCAGCAACCCTGTGGGGAAGACCTGCGTACCCTGGCCACCGTCATGCGGGTGGGCAAAGAGCTGGAGCGCATTGGCGATTACGCCGTCAATATTGCCGAAGTGGCCGAGCGCCTGGCCAAACTGGGACCGTATTTCAAACCCCTGGTAGACATACCGCGCATGAGTGACCTGGCCCGGGCCATGCTGCGCAGGAGCCTGCGCGCCCTGGTGGACCGCGACCTGGTAGCGGCGGGGGAAATAGTACGCGCCGATGACGCCGTCGACCGCCTTTTTGAGGACCTCTATGACGAACTGGTGGGCTTTATGAAGCAGGGGCCGGAGTACGTCGACCAGGCCAGCTACCTGGCCCTGGTAGCCCGTTACCTGGAACGCATTGCCGACCATGCCGTCAACGTGGCCGAAATGGTTGTTTACAGGGAAACAGGTGAACGCCGCGCTTTTAAGGACTCCCAGGGACCACAGAAGAACAAGCCCGCAGGATAATATAAAAAATAGCGGGCGGGCAGAAACTAGCGTCTACAGGAGGTTAAGAGTTGTTTTTTAACGTTGCTACCGGGCTGGCAGGGGGGCTGGCTCTTTTCCTTTTCGGCATGAACCTGATCAGCACCGGCCTGCAAAAGGCGGCCGCGCGCCAGGTGCAGCAGCTCCTGGGAGCGGTCACGAAAAACCGCTTTTATGGCATGATGGCTGGCCTGGTGGTTACCATTTTCCTCCAGACCAGCGCGGTTACCACGGTGCTGCTGGTGGGCTTCGTCAGCGCCGGCCTGATGAGCCTGGGCCAGGCCCTGGGGGTTATCCTGGGGGCCGCCATCGGCTCTACCCTGACGGCCCAGCTCATTGCCCTGCGCCTGAGCGACTATGCCCTCTGGGCCGTGGTGGCCGGCCTCATCCCTTATCTTTTCGCCCGGCGCCTGCGCTGGCACCACCTGGGCCAGGCCATCCTTGGTTTTGGCCTTATTTTTTACGGTGCCGCCCTCATGGGCTCGGCCACGGCTCCCCTGAACAATTCCCCCGCCTTTATTGCTACCCTGGACCGTATGGCGGCGCATCCCTGGGTAATGATGGCAGTGGCGACCCTCTTTACGGCCATCGTCCAGGGCAGCGCGGCCCCGGTAGTCCTGGCCATGACCCTGGCCTCCCAGGGGGCCCTGGCCCTGGAGCCGGCTCTGGGGATAGTCCTGGGGGCCAACCTGGGTACCACGGCCACGGCCCTGATCTCCAGCGTCGCCCTTTCCCGGGAAGCCAAAAGGGTAGCCCTGGCCCATTTCTTCTTTAAGCTGGCCGGCGTCCTCATCTTTTTACCCTTTTTGGGGCTATACAGCCAGCTGTCCCGGCTGACCTCCCCGGATGTCGCCCACCAGGTGGCTAACGGCCATACCCTCTTTAATGTTATCAACATGTTCCTGTTCCTACCCTTTACCTCCTGGGTGGGCCACCTGATGCAAAAAGTACTCCCCGACGCCCCGGAGGAAGAGAAGGTGGCTAAATACCTGGATGCCGGTATGCTGGATATACCCGAACTGGCCCTGGCCGGGGCCACCCAGGAACTCCTGCGGATGGCCGGCATTATCCGGGTGGAGATGTTCCCCCGGGTGATGCAGCCCCTGGCCGAGCGGGAAATGGAACTGCTGGAAAAGCTGCGCGGCCTGGATAATATCCTGGATTACCTTTACCGGGCGGTAGCCGGTTATCTCGCCCGGATGAATCAGGGTAACTTAAGCGAAGAACAGCTCCTGGCCCAGACCCGGCTCCTGTATATCGCCAACGACCTGGAGCATATCGGCGACGTGGTCGTCGAGATGGCCCACCAGTGGCGCAAGATCGAGGCCAGCGGGGTGGAGTTCTCCC
Organism: Clostridia bacterium; assembly: GCA_030445875.1. Classification (GTDB taxonomy): domain Bacteria; phylum Bacillota; class DSM-521; order Neomoorellales; family Neomoorellaceae; genus Neomoorella. Next base: position 1,197 of record JASUSX010000043.1, on the reverse strand, counting down.
CGGCCGGCCAGGCTGAGCTCCAGGAGATGTTTAAAAAAGTACGGGAGAACTTCACTATGGCCATGGAGGCCTTTGCCGCTGCCGATGAGGCCCTGGCGGCGCGGGTGATCAAAGGCCACCCGGAAATACTGCGCCTGGAAAAGAACCTGCGCTACTCCCACTTCCAGCGCCTGCAGCAGGAAAACCGCCTGAGCCTGGAAACCACGTCGGTCCACATGGAGATCATCAACCAGCTCCTGCGCCTCAACAGCCATAGCGTCAGCATAGCCCAGGCGGTGATGGGCATTATTTAGGCGTCAGGGCTTGAGGGAAGGGCTCTTTTTTGTTAAGATACCCTGGAATCCTGGTACCAACCTGTCCCACTTCACCCGTAAAGGAGTTGTCAGCTGTGCAAGGCATATGGTTTTCCGAATTACAAACCCCGGGCCTGGCCCTTTCCATCAAGATCCAAAAAACCCTGCACCACGAAAAAACGCCCTACCAGGACCTGGCCGTGGTGGATACAGAGTCTTACGGCCGTATGTTGCTCCTGGACAACATCATCCAGACAACCCTGGGGGATGAATTCTTTTACCACGAGATGATCGCCCATGTACCCCTCAATACCCACCCCAACCCCCGCACGGCCTTGGTCATCGGCGGCGGTGACGGCGGCGTCATCCGGGAGGTTGTCAAGCATCCCAGCATCGAGAAGGCCACCCTAGTGGAGATCGACGCCCGGGTGGTGGCCAATGCCCGCGAGTACCTGCCGGAGATATCCTGCGGCCTGGACGATGCGCGGGTGGATATCCGTTTGGAAGACGGCATCGAGCACGTCCGCCAGATGGAGAATACCTATGATGTTATAATCATCGATTCCACGGATCCCATTGGTCCCGCGGTGGGGCTCTTCAGCGCCGAGTTTTACCGCAACGTTTACCGGGCCTTAAAGCCGGACGGGCTCTTCGTCGCCCAGACGGAATCCCCCCTCTTTAACGGTAACCTCATCCGCCGTATCCAGCGGGACCTGGCGGAGATCTTCCCCATCGCCCGCCTGTACCTGACCACAGTGCCCACTTACCCTGGCGGCCTGTGGAGCTTCAGCCTGGGGAGCAAGGAATACGACCCCCTGGAGGTAGACTGGAAGAACGTCCCCCAGGTGGCGACCCGTTATTATACCCCGGCCATCCACCAGGGGGCCTTTGCCCTGCCGCCCTT
>JASUSX010000042.1 GCA_030445875.1 Clostridia bacterium | reverse complement strand
AGAAACCCACCATTTGACATCTGTGCGTTTAAGATAACTTCTTTTTTGATGACTATAATGAGACATTATGATAAGACTAAGAACGATAAAAATGACGGTTACCAAGAAAATAATAGATATAGGAGCGATCCAGGGAATTATGATCACAAGAGGCCACAAAATCTTAAACAATTCGGCCAGCGCCTCCTTAAACTGGTACTAGCGTATGACGATGTGATAGGTTGGGTACTTCTTTGCATAGGTGCTGTTTTAACCTTTTTGCTTAACTTCTGCCATAATTAGCTTTAAGTAATCTAATGCTCCCCACTGCTAAAGCCGGGGGGTTCTGCCAGCGGCAACCGCAACCTCTCCCGCGCTCTCGCCTCGCCCTTTCGGGCAAGCTACAACATCGCGGGGCTCAGTCTCGGCCCTTCCCACGATTCTATCCGTGGCGCTGGCTTTCGCGGGCGACCCACTGTCAGAGAGCGGATAAGAAAACTTTATTCTCTTTTAATCTATTAATACTATCATTAAGCACTTTCTCCTGCAAAAAAAAGTGTGTGGGGGGATGTAAAATGTTTTCCGGGTTAATTTATCTGCTTTTGGCTTGGGGTTCTTTTTGCTTATGGTCAATCGGTTTTGCCCCTTATAGTTGCCCATCCTCAGCCTGCAGTGCCGTAAGCTACATCTTTGGCCGCCCCCTGCTCCTCTGGGGGGCGGCTTATTATTCCTTCTCTGCCGTCCTCTGCTTCAGCGGCCTGGCCGCTACGAAAAGGAAGGCCGTCCTGACGATTATCTATGGTGGGGTGGCCGCCCATGCTTTGCTCCTGCTCCTGGCCTGGCGGGGGACGGGGGAGCTCTGCCCTGTCTGTCTGAAATTCCTGCTGGTAGAAGTCCTTCTGGCTGTTTATGTTACGATTTCCCCTCCCGGGCGCGTCTTTCGGGTGCCTGCCGCCCTGGCGGCGGCCGGGCTGGTGGTAGTCGCCGGGCTCCTGGCCTTTAACCCCAGGGTGGTTCCTGCCGCGGCCGCGCCTGCTGTGCCGCCGGCGAAAATCGTCACCGCCGTCCCGGCTGAAAAAGGGGAGACGGCCGTGCTGCCAAAGCAGGACTTTGTAGAGAAAAAGACATCAACCGGGTTAAAAAGCCTTCCATCCAGCGTTAAAAATGATACAAATAAGAATCCCGGCCTTGCGGTTACAACACTGGATAAAAGGCCGGTAACCCTTGAGCTTGCCGCACGCCCGGCTCTCTTTGTAGCCTGGTGGTGCCCCCATTGCGACGAGGCCCTCCAGGAGGTGGCGAGGCTGCCGGAAGGCAGGCGGCCTTACGTGGTGTTTACTTATCTGCGGGGAAATGATCAGGGAGAGATTGAGGCGAAGCTTAAAAGAAACGGGTTGGAAGGCACGACGATTTACCTGGCCTCTGAGCCGACTGAAGGCGTTAAGGGGGTTCCCGCCCTGGTGTTCCTGGATAACGGCCAGGTAAGCCACGTCGAAGGTGTTAAAGCCATTGAGGAAAAATTGATTGGGAAGTGATAATCTGATTGGAGGTGCATCAATTGACCTGGCCGGCATGGCTATTTTTTTTTATCAGTCACGGTCGTTGGCGTAACCGACTTTATTAGCCATTACGTTCCTAACTTTATTACCCTGCCCCTCATGGCCGCAGGGATTTTTTATCATTTGTGGGCGGGCAACTGGGTTGCAAGCATTATTGGCGCATCAGCTTGCTTTCTCCTGGGCCTTGTCATGTTTGCCCTCGGCGGTATGGGAGGGGGTGACGTCAAGCTCATGGCCGCCATTGGGGCCTGGATGGGACTGTACGGCGCTTTAGCCGTTATCTTTGTGGCTTCCTGCATCGGTGGTGTCTGGGGATTGGGCAAGCTGGTAAAGCAAGGTAGGCTCAAAGAACGCCTGCTCTATTTAATTCAGGGAGCCTATCTTACCTTTGTGGGGGGCATAAAGGGAGCCCTAACGCTTGAAAAAATACCCGAGGATATAAACGCTCCTATACCCAAAGATGCCATTCCTTTTGGGGCCTGCCTGGCGGCCGGGCTGTGGGTGTTTATGCTCCTGGTTTTATTTTAGCAAGGGAGGTGGTTAAAAATCTTCGGCAGGAAGAAAAATTACGGTTCCGGGCGGTCGATTCCCGTCCCGGCCATCCTGGCCATCATCTTCGGCCTGGCCGTGGCCTTAGCCTCCGGGATATATTACCAGCGATACATCAGCACCCACCAGGCGATGACCCAGGTTATAGTCCCGGCCCACAATATTAACGCCTACAGCCAGATCAAACCCGGCGACCTTACCTGGCGGCAGGTGCCGGTGGGCGCTGTTGAGCCCGGGACGGCCCGGAAACCCGACGACCTGGTTGGCAAAGTGGCACTGGCGGAACTGTACCAGGGCGAGCAGGTGCGCCTGGAACGGGTGGGAGAAGTTTCCACCGACGACAAGCAGGTGATCGCCGTCAATATTGACCTTGCCAGGAGCGGCGGGGGATACTTCTCACCCGGAGACCTGGTAGACGTGTACTTTGCAGAGACGGAAAACGTGCCTGGGGCCATCCTGGCAAGCAACGCCAGGCTGTTGCAGCTAGTTGACGCCCAGGGCAACCCCATTACCTCCAACCAGCAGGGAGGGCTGCTGCAGCAGGCGTCGCAGTCGGCGCAGGCGCCGAAGACCCCGGCCGTAGCGGTGTTGGCGGTGAGCCCGGCCGATATTCCCCAGGTGGCCCGGGGAGCCGCCAGCGGTTCACGGGGGATTGTTTTGGTTAAAAAAATGAAGCCGTGAGGGGGATGTAAAGATGTTTGGCATTATCAAAAGCGACAGGATGGATAAGGCGGATAAAAAAGAGGGATACCAGCTAGGCAAGCGCACCCTGCAAGAAGCAACCAAATTTGTCCAGGACATCATTACCAACAGCGAGGTGTGGGGAGAAGAAGCCTTCCGGCATAAAGAAATACTTGAAGACGCCCAGGCCGGTTTGCCTGGGGCGATAGAAAAGGCCAGGGAGCTTATAAAAGAAATCCTGGATAAATACCAGGTGGAAGTAGAGGGGATGACAAGAGAGCAACTGGCCAGGGAAATATTCAGCTACGCCTGGGGGCTGGACGTGCTGGAAGAAGCGTATTACAACCCTGAAGTAGACGAGATCCGGGTCAACGGCCCCACCGCTGTTTTTATCCAAAAGCGGGGCAAAAACGTAAAAACCAGTATCAAGTTCAAGGATGCCGAGCACGTTAAGAAGATTATCGCCAGGCTCCTGTTTCACGACCGGGGCGTGGCCCTGACGGCCTCGACGCCTATAGTAGAGTCAATCCGCAAGGATGGCACCAGGTTGACGGCCACCTGCCCGCCGGTGACCCGGGAGTGGACCATGGTCTTGCGGAAGCATGACACCTTCCAGATGACTCCGGAAAACCTCATCAGGGCCGGGACCTTGAACCAGGAACTACTGGACCTCCTGATCACCCTGGTCAGGGGCCGGGCCAACATCCTCATCTCGGGCGGCGTCGGCAGCGGCAAGACTTCATTGATGCGCTTTTTAATAAGCTATATCCACGAGATACTGCGGATAGTAACCCTGGAAACCGACGTTGAGCTGCGTTTATGCGAACACTACTGCGGCCGGGACATAATCGAGCTTGAGGAACATGCCGATTTAAATTACGACATGAAGAAGCTGTTCCGCACGGTCCTGCGCTATTCTCCGGATATCATCATGGTGGGCGAGATTCGGGGCATGGGCGAGGCGGTGGAGGCCATCAAAGCCTGCACCCGGGGCTTACATGGCTCAATGGCGACAATCCATTTCGACTCCCCCTTTGAGGCCGTCACCGGATTTGCCAAAATGATGCTGGAAGAAGGCATGAATTTACCCTTGGAGATAGCCGAGACCTGGGTGGCCGACGCCTTCGACGTGATTATCCAGATGTTTGCCGACAGCACCCGGGGGATAAAGAAGATCGTCCAGGTCACTGAAGTATGGCCAGAAAAGAGAGGCGTCAATTTCCGCGACTTGGTTGTCTGGCGGCCCAGTAAGCATGACTTCTTTGAAGGAGAATGGGAGTTTGTCAATCCTCCCAGCGAGCATTTGCGAGAAAAACTATTTAAGTATGGCGTTAACATGCCCCAGTTTCTCGACAAAGTAGGTGCTGCCTGATGGATTATTTTCAGCTTGCCCTGGCAGCCGTTTTCGGGGCCGGCCTGGGGGTAAGCGCTGGCGGCCTCTTATATAGCGCCTTGCGCTTGTTTAAAACGCCGCGCCTGGCGTTACTGCGCCACCGGGAAAGCCGGGAGATGCCGCTGGTCATCCGCCGGTTTCTGCATCAGGGACGGGAAAATGAAGATGAGCTGCCTCCCTGGTTAAGGCGGTGGTCGGAAAGAACCAGCCTGATGCTCAAGCGCTCTGGGGTGCGGATCCCGGTGATGCGCTACCTTATAGGGCTTCTTGCCGGCGGCATTGCCGGCTTTCTTATCGGCGTTATCCTGATGAAAAACTTGCCGGCGGCCGCTATCCTGGCCCTTTCAATCGCCCTGGCCCCGGATGTGGTTCTTATCGGCCGGGTGCAGAACCGGCGTAACAAAATTATCGAGCAGCTGGCGGCGGCCGTGCGCATCTTCGCGGCCGAGTTCGGCGACACGCCCCAGGTGCCCAGGGCCCTAAGCGTCACCGCCCGGAAAGTGCCGGCGCCCCTGGGGGATATACTGCGCCAGGCCGATACGGATCTGGCGGCTGGAAAAAACATAGACGACGTTTGCCTCTACCTGATGAAAGAGTTGGACTTTGAATACGGGAGGATGTTCGTCCAGCTTTTGCGGCTGGCCTGGGACGACGCGGCCGTCCGGCCGCTGTTTGCCCGCCTGGCCGGGCGGATCGCCAACCTTCAGGGTTTAATTTATAAAAATACCTCCGGGATGGCCTATAGCAGGTTTATGGGGATGCTGGTCAATGCCTTGATCCTGCCGGAATTTTTACTCATGCGGACAGTGATTCCCGAGACGGGGTCTTTTCTGGTCAACGATCCTTTGGGTAGGCTCCTGGTTGTGGTCTGCTTCCTGTCCATCCTGGTGGGGATGATTTTGGACCGGGCGTTAAGCGGGGTGGAAACATGAGCCAAGTTTTGCCTGCACTTTTCGGCGGCGGTGTCGGTCTGGCGGCGGGAGCGATTTTACTTCTCATCTTACGCATGATCCCTTCGGCCAGGCTGGCGGCCCGGCTGCACAGCCTGGCGAAGGCCAGGCCGCCGGGAGTATTGGCAAAAAAAAAGATGGATGTCGGTGGCCGCCAGGCCCTTATTTCCGCTCTAGGCGGGGCTGCCTTTTTGGGCTTGATTATCGGTAGGATGCCCTATATACTGATTGCCATGCCGGTAGGGGCGGCCCTGGGATTACTGGCTCGAAAGCTGGCTGCAAAAATCTATTGGGGCCGTACGCATTTTCAGCGCCTGCGGGAAGCCGCGGTGCTATATGAAAGCATCGACCTCTTCACCCGGGCGGGATTCACTCCCCGCCAGGCCATGGAGCTCAGTTTGCCGCTGCTTACCCTTTTAAGGCCGGCGGTGGAGAAGTGCATTGCGAGTTGGAGCGGCGGCGCCTTGAGGGCCATTGAGCAACTGGGCAACGACATCAACCTCAAAGAGGCTGATGTTTTGATTGCAGTCTTGATGCAAATAGTGGAAGGGGGGGTTGCGAAACTTGCGGGTGTGATGGAAGAAGAAGCGTTTCGCCTGGACGAACTGCGGCAAAACCTGGGCGAAATGCGGATTGCGGCCAAGCCTGTTTACTCGACGGTGTATATCTTCCTGCCGGTAGCCGCGCTGGTGGGAATGCTGCTGGGGCCTCTGGCCTTCAGGGCCATCAGCATGATCAGCAACTTGAGGGCAGGGTATTAACCAGGAATGTATTGGGGAAAGGAGAATCGCCATGCTTAAAGGTATCGTTGAGTTTTTGAAAGGCGAGAAGGGGGCGGTGACTACCACCGAACTCATTGGCTACAGCCTGCTTATCGCCGGAGGGGTGGCCCTGGTAGGCTTCGGCGCGACGGCCCTCTTCCGGGGCAAGACCGGGGCTATTTTCGGCGCCGTCAAGAACATGAAAGCGATGAGCGGGGCGGTAAGCGATACCTCGACTTACAGCCATACCCTTACTACCGACAACGCTACCGGAATTGCCACGGGCGCCACTGGGAACTAAACTTAACTGCGGGCCTCTCCCCTGGAAGGGAGGGGCTTTCTTTTTTTATGGGAGGTGTTTTTCGATGTTCAAAGCGGTTAAGGACTTCTTGCTGGGCGAAAGGGGCGGGGTGATTACCCTGGAGCACATTCTGTGGGCGCTTATAATTACAGGGGCTGCATCGCTGGTAGGCTATGGCGTGACAGCCGCCATGCGGGGGCTGGCCGGGAAAAACGTGCTGATCATTAAATGCTCCGACCCGGCCTACGCCAATGACCCGAGGTGTAGCCAGCTATGATTTACTGGCCGGATGCCGTTATGTTTGCCGCCGCGACGATCGCGGTGTATACCGATTTGCGGACCGGTCTGATTAAAAACTGGCTGATCATCCCCTTCTTCCTTGCCGGGCTGGTGAAAGCCACCCTTTCCGGTGCCGGCATACTGCCGGCACTGATGGCCGGCCTGGCCGCCATCCCGGCCACCTTTATCTTTTTAAACCCCGGCGAGGGCGACATCAAGCTGGCCGTTGGAATGGGGGTTTGGCTGGGGCCAGAACTGCTGCCGGTATACTTTACCGGCGCCGGGCTCGCAAGGGTGATTATGGCCCTGGCCGTCAGGCTGAAGGTTTATGATTGGAATGTCGTGGCCATGGTAAAAGGCACCTGGATTAGCGAAATTCGCTTGGGAAGTGTCCCGGCCCTGGGGCATAAAAACTTCAGGATGTTTCAACGGGCGGGGACGATGGCCGGGGCCGATACGGATCTGCCAGTGGTTCCGGGGGCTATCTTTATCTTCGGCGGCGCCCTGGCGGTGGTTTTGTTCCGCGTTATATTTTTCCTTGCGGCAGGGGGGATCTAAATGTGGCAACGGTTAAAAGGCTTAAGAAGAGACCAGCGGGGCTTTACCTTGCTGGAGGCCTTGATCTTGGGATTGATAGTCGGCGGGATGGCCCTGGCCATAACCGGGGCGTTGAAGGGCCAGCTGGCGGCAACCCACAACTCGGCCGTCAATATTATTCAAGACTTGACAGGCGGCGGTTTTTGAGGGACGCCCGGGGGTTTGTCCTGCTTGAATTTTTAATCGTATTTCTTATCATGGCCTTCCTGACCTTCGGCGGGGTGGACTACTGGGTTATCCTGACCAAGCACCAATATGCCGAGCACCTGGTCAATTACTACCTCCAGCGCATGGAGGTAGAGGGATACCTGTCTATAGCCGACGAAAACGATTTGATGGCCAAGTTTAACGCCTTTTCCTGCCCGGTGCAGGGTATTCAGGGGCAACGGGAGTCCCAGGGCGCAGCCCGGGTATTGAGGAACCCTGCCGACCTAAACGCCAGCACCGTATCGCTCCAGGTTACCTGTAGGCCGCAGCCGCAGCCGCTGCTTATTGGCAGGATTATCGGCGGGATTGTGCCGGGAGGAGGTTTTACGATAAAAGTAGGGGGTTCGGCCTTGAGTGAACGGGTCAGCCCGTGATCGCGGCCGCGATTGGAATAAGGGGGATTGATATGCTTAAACGCTTGTTAAAAGACCAGCGCGGTCCGGCATTAATATGGTTCCTGATCTTTTTACCAGTGCTTATGCTGGGGATGGCCTACCTGGCCGACTATACCCAGGCGACCACGGAAAGTGACATCGACGTGCAGCGAGCCCTGGAGATGGCCGTCCGGGCCGCGGCCATGCAGGTGACCCCGGACAGCCAGGCGGCCGGGCACCCGCGGATAAACATTGTGGCAGCCAATATTGCTTTTAGAAGGGAACTAGCCAGCAACCTGGGCCTGGACGCCAATACCCTGGCCCCCTTAAAAGGTTCAGCCATGAAAACCCGGCCCGATTACACGTTGGTGGTCTATAACGGCGATGATACCTATGCCGCCGGCGGGGCGCTGGCCGCCTATAAGTATGTTTTTAGCGGCGGCGCCCTGGCGGGCGGCGCTGTAGTTGCTATGGGGGTTCCTTATACTTTCGGGATTACGCCTGGCGATATTTTACCCGGGGGCGGCGGTGTCTTGCAAACCACCCTGGATATGCCGGGAGTGGTGGCTGTTATCAATACTTCCGTCACCAAGATTCTGGGCAAAACTCCACTCACGCCGGTACGATGGGCGGCGGCGAAAATAGTTTGCCCCAATGGGAGTTGTGGACCATGAGGAAGAAAATTTTTTTGCTTATAGCGGTCCTAACGATTGTGGTCCCATTATTGATATCGGCATTGCAGCATGTAATGGCCATGCCATCCCGGCACACTGCTGAAGTTTATCTTCGTGCCCTGGCTACCGGGGACGTGGATGGGGCTAAGGCGGTATCTTCGGGCAAGGCGGCGGAGGCCGCCGGGAAGCTGGAAGGCAAAAACCTGGCCGCCCAGGTAGACGAGGTATCTACTTCCGTCCAGGCCCTGGGGCACGGTTGGGCCAGGGTGAAAGCGATAGTAGAGTTGACCCTTGCCGACGGCACGGCCGACGTGGGGTGGTATGAGCTGGACGTTGTGAAAGAGGCTGGCGGCTGGAAGGTGATGTCTTTCCGCGAAGACGCGCCGGACCTGTCCGGGTGGAGTTTACTTTGGGGCAGGACCGGGGATGTAGAAGCGGCCAGGGAGGTTTTTGCCGGCTACCTGGAGGCCCTGGCGGCGGGGAAGTGGGATGAAGTGGTTAAGTATCTGGCTGGACCGGCCAGGAAGAGTATGGAGGCTAGCCGGGAGGTGTTGGGGCACGGAAAGATTATTGGCAAGGTTTATGACCTGCAGGCAAGATTGATTTGGGCGGAGGGGAAAGAGGTGATGGTTGAGTTTAGTTATAAGGTTGACGGCAGGGATGTTGATTTAGCGGCGGTGTTTTACCAGACGAAAGACGGGTGGAAGATAATTGAAATTTAAACGGGGAGGTGAATTACGGTTCGCGAGTCCTGCGAGCCGTAAATACGATGTATAAACTGGCACGAAAAATGACAAAAAGGTTGGCGCTTATTCTGGTTATTGTGGCCTTTATTGTTTTCCCGGCGATTAACGTGCCGATTGCTTACGCCGATTACTACCAGGCCTATACGGGTACTGGGTCAATATCTTTTGGTTTACAGTGGTCATCAAATAAAACCGTAAAATATAATTCGGGTCCCAATCCTAATCCGCTCTATGTGCCTGGTAATATGGGGGCTGGATTAATTAAAGTGACACTGCGGCCAACTTATAGTAGTACTTCGACGTATTTTTACCATGGTACATTCACTACCATTCCGTTGTACGCTATTGACAATAATGGAAATCAAACGCTTGTTGCGAACTTAAGTTTCACAGGTTGTCCTGCTGTAGGTAACAATATTAGTTTTGGTCCGTACTATTTGGGCCAAAACTACCGCGAATTCAAACTGGGTACCCCATCAGTATCTGTACCCTCAGAATACGGTACGGGCTCCGCCACTCTCAATGCATATTTGGATTTCGAGTTTTACGCCATCGTTTTTGCTGCTACAGAATCGCAATTTACTACTCTTTCCAACAATGCTGCCAACGCTGCAACCAACGCTCAAAACGCTTACAATGCTGCTAATGCTGCTAAGGCTTCTGCGGACCAGGCCGCGGCCAACACCACTTACGGCGGCCAATCTGCCGCCTACTGGGCCTACCAGGCGGCCCAGGGCGGTGCGGATACCACACCGCCGACGATTCAGAAAATAGGAGGCCTCAACGGAGCCACTTGTACCACTAGCGGGACCTTCTACGTGGTCGTCCAGGCGACTGATAACAGGGTTGGCCAGCTTCAAGCCCGCGCCCAGGTGGACGGAGGTACCTGGACGGGGTGGTATAATATTCCCCAGAACGCTATCCCTGTAACCCTTTCCTCAGCAGGGGCGCACACGATTACCGTAGAAGTGAAGGACGCAGCTGGAAATAGCTCTCAGGCCACAATGACCGCTTTCCGTGTGTAAGCTATTCAGGCATTACCCCGGTACTGCCGGGGTTTTTCTTTTGGTTGAGGGGGGGTGATTTTCGACGCGGAAAATTTATCTCATCCTGGCCGTCCTGGCCGGCGTCCTGTTTCTTAGAGCCGGACCGGTGTTTGCGGTAACCTGGCAGTACGGCATAACAGCGTTCGACACTCCTGCAACCATTGACAGCTCTGCCACCACGGCGGTCGTGGACACCACCCTGCACGAGATCCGGCTGCCGAAGTACAACGCCCACGCCGCTTCCTTCTGGCCGGACGGCGGGCCGGACTACGTGGTGATGGCCCCGGGGAAGGTGATCCACTTTTCCTTCGACGGCACAAAGATGGTGGAGAACACTATTCTGGACGTATCTACGCCCTCCAACCCTTTGGCCGTAGCCTCGGGGGATACTTACCCGGACGTGGTGGTGGCCACGAAAGATAAGCTCTACCACTACTCCTTCACGGGCACTGGGATGATCGAAAACCCGGCCCTTTCCGTTGCGGGTCTGGCCGGGGCGGTGGCGGTAGGGGTGAGGCAGGGCGAGGTTGCTGGGTTACTGAACAATTCTGTCAAGGATTATATGTTTAACGGCACCGGCATGGTGGAGGTTCCTTATATGGAGCCGTCGGGGTTAACGAACCCCCTGGACTTTGCCATGATAGCCGGGAGCTACGATGTGGCCGTCCTGGACAACAACCAGGTGCGTTACTTTAATTTCACCGGCTCCAGCCTAGTAGAAAACCCAACCCTGGCTGTAACCGGCTTTTCTTCTCCTGTGGCGGTAACCGCGGCGGGTGAAAGAGACCTGGTAGTGGTGGACGGCAAGCAGGTGAAACACTTTTCTTTTGACGGCTCCACTTTACGGTACAACGCCGCCCTTTCGGTCACTTCGGACCTCAACAACCCCGTCTGTGTGGCCGTAAGGCCCGGCACTTACGACCGAATAATTATCGACGGCGACAAAGTTAAATATTACTCCTGGGACGGCA
>JASUSX010000041.1 GCA_030445875.1 Clostridia bacterium | reverse complement strand
GGGTAAGGCCATTAAGGCCATGCCCTGGGGCACCATCGTCATGGTCACCGGCGTTACGGTCTTGGTAACCCTCATGAGTAAGGTCGGCGGCATGGACCTCTTCGCTTCGCTTATCGCCAAATTCTCCAACGCCTGGACCGTGACCCTGGTCGCCGGCTTTATAGCGGGCCTTATTTCCGCCTATGCCAGCACCACGGGCGTTATTTTGCCGGCCTTTATCCCCCTGGCGCCGGTGCTGCTGGAGAAGGTCGGCAGCACCGCCCTGTTGCCCCTGCTCTCCGCCATCATCGTTTGCGGTTTCCTGACCGACCTGAGCCCCCTGTCGACTACCGGCGCTGTCTTCCTGGCCAATGCCGGGGAGAAGACCGATAAGACCAAACTATTCCGGGATATGCTCATCTGGGGCCTCTCCATGTCGGTGGTCGGCGCCGTTATCAGCTGGCTAGCCTTTACCGTCCTGCGGTTGCCCTAAAAATGAAAAGTACTATTGCCGCCTACCTGCTGCAGGTGGGCGGTTTTTCTTTATCTTTGGCACGGTGGCTGGATTTGCCTGCTCAAAGCAATTGCTTCCCTGGAGCCGGGGGCGTATAATAAAAAAGTGTTTTTACCCGGTGGTCTTTATGGCGCCCGGGAACCGTTAATTTTAGCCCATCGGGCTTTCATTCATGGGGGAAGTGGTTAACATTAAGGCTAAAGATATCTACCTTTTGATCCTGGTAACCTTCATCTGGGGGCTCTCTTATCCGGCTATGAAAATCGGTACCAATTTTCTACCCCCCCTCGCCTTCGGCGCCTGGCGCTTTTTCCTGGGTGCCCTCTGCCTCTACCCCCTGGCAGTTAAGCGCCAGGGCCGGCCCTGGCATGAACGCCGGGATTTCTGGCCTTTGCTGCTCCTGGGCCTCCTGCAGACGACCATCATGGGCGGCGCCCTTCATTTCGGCATCAGCCTGGTGAAAAGCGGTATAACTTCGGTAGTATTGTACAGCTACCCCTTTTTCTTTACCTTTCTGGCTTGCCTGCTGTTAAAGGAGAACTTGACCTGGAAACAGGCGGCCGGCCTGATTACCGGTTTTGCCGGTCTTATCCTGGTGGTCGACCCCTGGCAGGTACACCTGGCCCGGACCGAGTTTCTGGGGATCGTGGTTCTCCTGGGAGGGGCCGTAGTGTGGGGGTTGGCTACTATCTATCTGAAAGCCGCCTTTAAGCAGCACGACAAACTGGCGGTTACCACCTACCAGATGTTATACGGTTCTGTGGCTTTGTTGCTTATATCTGCCCTGACCGAGGGTGGCCTTCACTTTTCCTGGACCCTGCCGAGTTTAGGAACGATATTTTATCTCGCGGTCCTGACCTCGGCCCTGGGTTTTGCCATTCTTTTAACCATCCAGGCCCGCTACCCGGCCAGCCAGACCAGCGTCTACCTTTTCCTGGTGCCGGTTTTCGGCGTTCTCTCCAGTACCCGGCTCCTGGGGGAGAACCTGACCCTGAACCTGATCCTCGGCCTGGCCCTGGTAGCCCTGGGGATCATCACGGTCAACCTGGGAGTCCCGGCCCCGACCGTGGAGAAATACGAAAGCCGCCTGGGGAAGACAAATTAGAACCAGGGTGACAATATCATTGTCCGGTGACACAGCCACAAATTTTCCTTGACGCTTATCTACCGGTCTGGTAAAATTATAATGTTGTTCTGATTAATCCCGTTGGAGGGGCTATTTTTTTGCCCGGATGCAGGTTGAGGAGGGAAAACGATGGCGCAGCAATACGATGTGGTTATCGTGGGCGCTGGCCCGGCGGGGATTTTTACCGCCCTGGAGCTGGTACGGCAAAAAAGCGGGCTCAAAACACTGATCCTGGAGAAGGGCCACGGCTTAAAACGCCGGCTGTGCCCGTCCAAGGAGACGCGTTCCAATTGCCTGCATTGCAACCCCTGCTCGGTGGTATCCGGCTGGGGCGGGGCCGGGGCCTTCAGTGACGGCAAATTAACCCTGTCGCCGGAAGTGGGCGGCTGGCTCAGCGAATATATACCGGAGCGGGACGTAATTGCCTTAATCGACTATGTCGATGGCGTCTACCGCCATTTCGGGGCCCCGGACAAGGTCTACGGTAGCCCCGATGATGAGCGGATTATGGATATCCAGCGCCAGGCGATCCTGGCAGATCTGAAACTTATCCCGGCCCCCATTCGCCACCTGGGTACCGGCCGTACCCAGGAGATCCTCCAGGCCATGAAGGATTACCTGGAGGAACGCGGCGTAGAGGTGCGGACGGACACGCCGGTGGAGGAAATCCTGGTAGACGGCGGCCGGGTCACCGGCGTGGTTACCCGTAAGGGCGAGGAGATTGGTGCCTGCTATGTGGTCCTGGCCCCGGGCCGGGAAGGGTCGGACTGGCTGCGCAAAGTGGCGGCCAGGCTGGACCTGAAGCTGGCGGTCAACCCGGTGGATGTCGGCGTGCGGGTAGAACTGCCAGCGGCCGTCATGGACCACCTGACCAGCGTCATCTACGAGTCCAAGTTTATTTTCTACTCCCGTAAATTTGACGACCGGGTGCGGACCTTTTGCATGAACCCCTACGGGGAAGTGGTGCTGGAGAATAACGAGGGCCTGGTAACGGTCAACGGTCATTCCTACGCCGATAAAAGGACCCCCAACACTAACTTTGCCTTGCTGGTCAGCAAGACCTTTACGGAACCTTTCAAGGAACCTATCGCCTACGGTCGTTATGTAGCCCAGCTGGCCAACCTCCTGGGGGGCAGCGTGCTGGTCCAGCGTCTGGGAGACCTCCTGTCCGGACGGCGGACGACGGCCGACCGCCTGGCCAAGGGCCTGGTGACGCCGACCCTGACCGAGGCGACGCCGGGGGACCTGTCCCTGGTTTTCCCCTACCGGCACCTGACGGCTATTATTGAGATGCTCCAGGCCATGGATAAGATTGCGCCGGGGGTTTACTCCCGCCACACCCTCCTGTACGGGGTGGAGGTTAAATTCTATTCTTCCCGGTTAAATTTAAGCCAGGAGCTGGAGACCAATATCCGCGGCCTGTACGCTGCCGGCGACGGCGCAGGGGTTACCCGCGGCCTGGCCCAGGCTTCGGCAGCCGGCGTGATTGCCGCCCGGGCCATGATGGCTGCCAGTGTCGAATAGAATAAAAAATGGAAGGTGGTACCTGGTATGGCAGCGGTAGTCCTGGTGGGAGCCCAGTGGGGCGACGAAGGTAAAGGTAAGATTACGGATTACCTGGCGGAAAAGGCCCAGGTGGTGGTGCGCTACCAGGGGGGGAGCAATGCCGGCCATACGGTAATGGTAGGGGAAGAGGAGTTTAAGCTCCACCTGGTGCCTTCCGGCATCCTCTACCCGGGCCGGCTCTGCCTCATCGGCAACGGGGTAGTGGTTGACCCGGCCATCCTGGTGCAGGAACTGGACGGTCTGGCGGAAAGGGGGATAGACACCGCTGGCTTAAGGATTAGCAGCCGGGCCCACCTTATTTTACCCTACCATAAGGGCCTGGATGCGGCCCAGGAAGAGCACCGCGGCGCCGCCCAGATAGGCACCACCCGGCGGGGTATTGGCCCGGCTTATGTGGATAAAACGGCCCGGACGGGCATTCGGGTGGGGGACCTGCTGGACTGGCCCGTGTTCCGGGAGAAACTGGCCCCCAACCTGATAGCTGTCAATGAGTTGCTGGCCAAGATCTATGACCAGCCCGGCTACGACCTGGAAGCCATCCTGGACGAGTACGCCGGCTATGCCCGGCGGCTGGAGCCCCTTATCGCCGATACCGGGCGCCTGGTTAACGAGGCATTAAACGATGGCCGCAGGGTCCTCTTTGAGGGTGCCCAGGGGACCCTGCTGGATCTCGATCAAGGGACCTATCCCTTTGTTACCTCCTCCTACCCGACGGCTGGCGGCGCCTGTATCGGGGCTGGCGTCGGCCCGACGCGGATCGATAAAGTTATCGGCGTGGTCAAGGCCTACACCACCCGGGTGGGGGCCGGCCCCTTCCCCGCGGAGATAACTGGTGCGGCCGGGGACCTACTGCGGGAACAGGGCCGGGAGTACGGTACCACCACCGGGCGGCCGCGCCGCTGTGGCTGGCTGGATACGGTTATCCTGCGCCATGCCGCCCAGGTCAACGGCCTGACCGGCATAGCCCTGACCAAGCTGGACGTCCTGACGGGTATTAACCCTTTACGCATCTGTACTGGTTATCGCTATCGCGGCTCCATTATCCAGGACTTCCCGGCCAGCCTGGAGGCCCTGCAGCAATGCGAGCCGGTCTACGAGGAAGTGCCCGGCTGGCAGGAGGATATTACGGCGGCCCGCTCCCTGGCCGAACTCCCCGGCGCCTGCCGCAGCTATGTCCGGCGCCTGGAGGAACTGACCGGGGTACCGGTGCACCTTATCGCTGTCGGCCCGCGCCGGGACCAGACCATAGTAGTGGAAGAGATTTTTTAACCCCCGGGGCTCCGGCAACCCGGCAAACTTACCCTCAACTTGAATACTGGCCCTGGCGGCCAGTTTTTTATTTTCCGGCGGTAGCCATTACTTATTGAATTGCAGCAAAAAAATGGTATAATAGAACCATCAGGTGGTCAGGCCAGACGAAATTGGCGGACCATTGCGACCCTTGCGACATTGTGACTCTGGGTACAAATTGTACCGGCCAGGCTGGATAGTATGGCGGGAGGTTAGCAACAGCGGTTTGCAATTACCTTTAGCGGGACTAATGGGGGAGGGATCACTTTGGCGGCCCAGGAGGATTTTTTAAGGGAACTCCAGGCTATTTTAAGCCGGGAGCGGCTGCTGACGGAACCGGAGGAACGCTGGTGCTATGCCTTTGATGCCGCGGCGGCCCAGCCCAAGCACCTGCCCCTGGCTGTGGCCCTGCCGCAGTCGACGGAGGAAGTGGCCCGGATTATGCAGGTGGCAACGCGCTACCGGGTGCCGGTCTATCCCCGGGGGGCGGGGACCAATTTGAGCGGCGGCGTTATTCCCCGGGAGGATGGCCTGGTTATCTCCTTTGTGGAGATGAACAAGATCCTGGATCTGGATATTGCCAACCTGACGGCTACTGTCCAGCCGGGGGTGGTCATCCAGGAACTGAACGACGCCGTTGCCCCCCACGGCCTGATTTATCCCCCCGATCCGGGCAGCGTGACTACGGCCACCATGGGCGGCAGCGTGGCCGAATCCTCCGGGGGCCTGCGGGGCCTGAAATACGGCGTTACGAAGGATTATGTTATGGGCTTGGAGGTAGTCCTGGCTGACGGCACCGTCTTCCACTGTGGTGGTAAGACGGTGAAAAACGTCAGCGGTTACGACCTGGTGAAGCTCTTCTGCGGCAGCGAGGGCACCCTGGGTATTATGACGGCCATTACCGTGCGCCTGATCCCCGCCCCGGAAGCGCGGCGGAGTATGCTGGCCATCTTTGATCGGCTGGAGGGGGCCGCCCGGACGATCAACGGTATTGTGGCCCATAAAGTGATCCCGGCGACCATGGAGATCATGGACAACGTCACTATCCGTACGGTGGAAGCCTACTGCCAGGCCGGCCTGCCCATAGAGGCGGCGGCGGTGCTCCTGCTGGAGGTAGACGGCATCCCGGCGGTGGTCGAAAAGGAAGCGGCTATTGTGGAACAGGTCTGCCGGGAAAACGGCGGCCGGGTGCAGATAGCCAGGGACGATGCCGAGCGGGAAAACCTGTGGACGGCCCGGCGGGCAGCCTTACCGGCCTGCGCCCGGCTGCGGCCGACCACCGTCCTGGAGGATGCCACCGTTCCCCGGAGCAAAATACCGGAGATGCTCCTGGCCCTGGACAGGATCGCCCAGAAGTACAACGTAACGGTGGCCACTTACGGCCATGCAGGCGACGGCAACCTGCATCCGACCATTACCTGCGACGAGCGCGATGGGGCGGAGATGGAGCGGGTGCACCGGGCTGTCGACGAAATCTTCCATACAGCTATTGAACTGGGCGGCACCTTAAGCGGTGAGCACGGTATCGGTGTGGCCAAGCAGAAGTACATGGAGCTGGAATTCGGCGCCAGCGGCGTGGCTGTTATGCAGCGGATAAAGCAGGCCCTGGACCCCCTGGGGATCCTGAACCCGGGGAAACTGGTTGGCCCCCTGCCAGCAAAGGAGTGAGCCGCTATGGGCTATTTGGAGGATCTCAAACTGGTAGAGGAAGAGATGGCTAAATGCATGAAATGCGGCAACTGCCAGGCCGTTTGCCCTTTATATAAAGAGACCCTGCGGGAGGCGGCGGTGGCCCGGGGCAAGATCCAGCTGGCTTATGCCTACTTAAGGGGGGAGATCCTGGCCACCCATTCCCTGGCGGAAAAGCTGCTTTTTTGCCTTACCTGCATGGCCTGCGTTGCCAATTGCCCCAGCGGGGTACGGGTCGATGCAGTGATCCTGGCTGCCCGGGCCGCCATGGTGCGGGAAAAGGGCCTACCTTGGTTGAAAAGGGTTATTTTCCAGGGTTTGAAGCGCCCCTGGCTCTTCGATACGGCCCTGAAAACCGGCCGCCATTTCCAGTCCCTGGCCCTGCGTTACCGGCCGGAAATCCAGCGCTGTAACCCCCGCTTCCCCATCGGGCTGGAACTGCGGCGGGTATTGCCTCCCCTGGCCAAAAGGACCCTCAAAGAGGAATTCCCGGAGGTCATTCGTCCTGTAAAACCCGGGGCCAGGGTGGCCTTTTTTACCGGTTGCCTGGAGAATTATATCTACACCGACATCGGCCGGGCGGTGGTCAACGTCCTGCTGGCCAACGACGTGGAGGTCGTCATCCCCCGGGATCAGCACTGCTGCGGCATCCCCACCCTGGTCCACGGCGACATCCCGACGGCGCGGGAGATGGCTGCCTCCAACCTGCAGACCTTCCAGGGCTATAAGTTTGACTACCTGGTGGTGGCCTGCGCTACCTGCGGCGAAGCCTGGAAGCATTTTTACCCCCAGCTCCTGGAGGGGGCGCCCCAGGGGGAGGCGGCCCGAGCCCTGGCCGGCCGGACCAGGGATATCAACGAGTTGCTGATGCAAATCGACTTCCGCCAGCCAGCGGCAGCTTTGCCCCTCCAGGTAACTTACCATGACCCATGCCACCTGGTGCGGGGGCAGGGCATTAGCAGCGATCCGCGCCAGATCCTACGCGCCATCCCGGGGGTGGAGCTGGTAGAAATGAAGAACGCCGACCGCTGCTGCGGCAGCGCCGGTTCCTTCAGCTTGACCAATTACGATATGTCTATGCAGGTGCAGGCCCGCAAGGTGGCGGCCATTAGGGACACCGGTGCCGGCACGGTGGTTACCAGTTGCCCGGCCTGCCGCATGCAACTGGAGGATGGCCTGGCCCAGGCGGGGCTTGCGCCGCGGGTCGTGCACGTCGTCCAGGTGCTGGAGCAGGCCTACGCCGGGCAGGAAGTGGGAAGTGGGAGGCGTGAGGTGGGATAAAGACTGGCAAGGGAATTTACTAAATCGGATGGCTGGCCATTTAGAAGTGACACGAGGACTTTTAAGGTAATGGAAACTGACGCCACTGGTTCTCCTCTCACTTCTCATTTCTCATATCCATTTATGGGAGGTCTTATTTTGAGCCAGAAGGAATTAACCGCCACTTTCACCCGCCAGGCGGAAATAATGGGCGCCCAGGTCGTCCAGGTAGCCAGGGTGGGAGCAATTGCCCCTAAACTGGTGGAAGCTTTACGGCCCCTGGGGTCGAAGATCGCCCTGGTAGATTCCCCCCTGGTGCAAACCGCAGGGGTGGAAAGGGCCCTGGCAGAGGCGGGCTTCCGCATTGAGAAGGATGGCGCGGCATTTGCCCGCCAGGCCGATAGCGGCATCGTCCAGTTTGACTACGGCATTGCCGAGACGGGCACCCTGGCCATGGACGCCACGGACCTCAAAACCCGCCTGGCAGCCATGCTCCCCTTAACCTGCGTCGCTTTACTACCGGAGGAACGACTGCGGGTCAACCTGACCCAGGTGATCGAGGCCTACCTGGAGCAGGGGGGCTGGCCGGGCTATTTTACCCTGGTGACGGGACCCAGCCGTACGGCCGACATCGAGCGGAGCCTGACCATCGGTGTTCATGGGCCCGAAAGGCTATTAATTGTCCTGGTGGGGGAAGAAGGTGACGGTAATGGCCGCTAAAGAATTCCGCCGGCGTATTCGCCAGGCCCTGGACAACGCCAGCCTGCGGGGCGCCCTGGGCCGCTTTGCCGATTCCTATGTCGTTTCCCGGGAAGAGGTCTACGCCGGCCGGGACTTTGAGGCCTTGAGGAAGAGGATTGCCGCCATTAAGTCTGACGCCGCCGGCCACTACGAGGAACTGGCCGCCCAGTTCACCCAGGCCGTGGAAGCTCGCGGTGGCAGGGTGTTCCGCGCCCCGGACGCAGCTACCGCCAGGGAATATATCTACCAGGTGGCCAAAGAACACGGTGTTACCGACATCGTGAAGTCCAAATCCTTTGCCTCAGAAGAGATCCACCTCAATGAGTACCTCCAGGAGCGGGGTCTCAACCCTCACGAGACGGACCTGGCGGAGTGGATCCTCCAGCTCATGCCCGGTGAACGGCCTTCCCACATGGTCATGCCGGCCATCCACCTCCCCAAGGAGGAGGTGGCCCGGGTCTTCAGCCGTTATCTGGGCGAGCCGGTGGAGCCGGACATTAAAAACATGGTCCGTATCGCCCGCCGGGAGCTGAGAAAAAAATTCCTTACCGCCGGCATGGGCATCAGCGGCGCCAATATCGCCGTGGCCGAGACGGGGACCATCGTTATCTGCACCAATGAGGGTAACGCCCGCCTGACCACGACGGTACCGCCGGTCCATGTGGCCATTGTTGGCTACGAGAAACTGGTGCCGCGGCTGAAGGACATTGTCCCCATCCTGGAGGCCCTGCCCCGCAGCGGCACGGCCCAGCCCATTACCAGCTACGTGACCATGATTACCGGCCCGGTGCCGGCCTGGCAGGGCGATGGCGAGGGGATAAAGGAACTCCACGTCGTTCTCCTGGATAACGGCCGCACCCGCATGGCCGCCGACCCGGTCTTCAAAGAGGCGCTGCAGTGCATCCGCTGCGCTTCCTGCACTAACGTTTGTCCGGTCTTCCAGCTGGTCAGCGGCCAGGTCTACGGCTATATTTATAGCGGTGGCATCGGCAGCATCCTGACAGCCTTCTTCAACTCCCTGGAGGACGCCGCCGACCCCCAGAGCCTGTGCATCGGCTGCCGCCGCTGCGCGGAGGTCTGCCCGGCGCAGATTAACATCCCTGACCTGGTTCTTAAGCTCCGGGAGCGAGTTGTTGAGAAGCAGGGCCTTTCCAGCGGCTATCGTATCGCCCTCCACGGCGTGGTGGCTAAGCCCAAACTCATGCACACCCTGTTGCGGGCCGCCGCCCGCCTCCAGGGTCCGGTGACCCACGGGCGGCCCCTCATCCGCCACCTACCCCTGTCTTTTAGCGATCTTACCGCCGGGCGTAGCCTGCCGGCTATCGCCCGGGTACCCCTGCGCGACCGGGTTAAATGCCTGGAGCAGCCGGTTGCCCAACCGCGCCTGAAGGCCGCCTTCTACAGCGGCTGCGTCATCGATTTCGCCTACCCGGAGATCGGGGAAAGCGTCTTCAAGGTCCTGAACCAGCATGGGGTCCAGGTAGTCTTCCCCCAGAACCAGGCCTGCTGCGGTGCCCCGGCCACTTACGCCGGCGACCGGGACACGGCTATTAGGCTAGCGCGGCAGAATATCGCTGCCCTGGAGGAGGCGCGGGCCGACGTGGTGGTCACCGCCTGTCCCACCTGCGCCGTGGCCTTAAAGCAGGATTTCCCCGCGCTCCTGGCCGGCGACCGGGAGTGGGAAGGGCGGGCCCGGGCCCTGGCGGCGAAGGTGAAGGACTTTACCGAGCTGGTGAACGAGTTAGAAACTGGTGGGCCTCAGGAGCAAAGCCAACGGGAACGGCCCGGCCAAGCCCCTGGTATGGTTCCAGGGATAGCTGAAGCCGCCAGCCAGCAGGAACAGCCTGGATCCCCAGGCCCCGGCGGCCAGCCAGTCAAAGTCACCTACCACGACTCCTGCCACTTTAAGCGCCACCTGGGCCTGGACCAGGTGGCCCGGCAGGTTTTACAGCGTCAACCCGGTATAGAACTGGTAGAGATGCAGGAAAGCGACCGCTGCTGCGGCTTCGGCGGGTCTTATAGCATTAAGTACCCGGAGATCAGCCGGCCCATCCTGGAACGCAAGCTGAAGAATATTAAGGAGAGCGGCGCCGCTGTGGTGGCGGTAGACTGCCCCGGATGCGTCCTGCAGATCCGCGGCGGCCTGGACCAGGCGGGAAGCCCTGTCCAGGTCAAGCATACGGCCGAGATCCTGGCGGCCGGGGAGGATAAGGGCGCAACAAGTGGCTGCAAGGAACCTGCCTCACCTTAGAAGCAACTTCAATTCCAACGGATCTATTTTTAGTAGGACCCTATTTTCGGGGGGTGGAGCAGGTGGACCTGCGACCTATCCGTACGAAGAAGATCTACGAAGAGATCGTCCAGCAGATCAAGAATCTCATCGGCGAAGGCAACCTGAAGGCCGGGGATCGTCTGCCTTCAGAGCGGGAACTCTCCGAGCGCCTGGCCGTCAGCCGTGCCTCCGTCCGGGAGGCCCTGAGCGCCCTGGCGGCCATGGGCGTGGTTGACATAAGACCAGGCGAGGGTACCTTTGTCCAGAATATCCGCAACGGGGCCATTGTGGAGCCCCTGGCCATGGCCCTGCTCCTGGACCGCCAGGCGGCCATAGAGCTCCTGGAGGTCCGGGAAGCCCTGGAAGGCGAGGCCGCCTACCTGGCGGCCCACCGCGCCGGGGAGGAAGATTTGGACAGGATGGCCGAGCTTTTACAGGAAATGGAGCGCGACTTGCAAAAGGGCACTCTGGGGGAAGAGGCCGACCTGCGCTTTCACCTGGCTATAGCCGAGGCGGCCCGCAATTCCGTCCTGGTGCGCCTGATGCATACCGTTTCCGATACCATGCGTCAAACACTGAAGACCAGCCGCCAGCGCCTCTATACTACCCCTGGCAATCCAAAGTTACTTTTTGAGCAGCACAAACGGATTTATGAAGCCATCAGAGCCCACAATCCCCGTGCGGCCCGCCAGGCTATCTGCAAGCACCTGCGTTTTGTCGAACGGGAGTTGCAAAGGGAATAAGCAAAAAAGCCCCTCTCCGGGGCTTTTCAATTTCGTGGCGGAGCCGACGGGAGTTGAACCCGCGATCTTCGGCGTGACAGGCCGACATGTTAGACCACTACACTACGGCTCCAGGTATGGTGACCCGTGGGGGAATCGAACCCCCGTTACGAGCGTGAAAGGCTCGTGTCTTAACCTCTTGACCAACGGGCCGCGTTATCTGGTGAGCCATCGGAGATTCGAACTCCGGACACCCTGATTAAAAGTCAGGTGCTCTACCGAC
>JASUSX010000040.1 GCA_030445875.1 Clostridia bacterium | reverse complement strand
CCGGCCACGACGACAACATCCCCCGCCCTGATCCCGGTAAGCTCCATGCCGTGGATCACACATGCCAGTGGCTCACATAAAGCGCCCGCCTTAAAACTAACATTGTCCGGGATTTTATGGGCCATTTTTTCTTCTACCACGCAGTATTTGGCAAAGCAGCCGTTAACGCCCCAGCCCAAGCCCAGCCGGTTGGAGCAGAGGTTATAATCGCCCGTCCGGCAGTAGGCGCAAGTACCACAGATCCGGGCCGGCGCCTCGGCGGTAACGCGGTCGCCGACTTGGAATTCCTTTACTCCCTCCCCTACTTCCACCACCACACCGCTAAACTCGTGGCCCAGGACTACCGGCGGGTTATAGCGGAAACGATCATGGTAAATATGGATGTCGGTGCCGCAGATGCCGGCGGCCTTGACCTCGACCTTGATTTCACCAGCGCCGGGCGAAGGTTCGCTCACCTCGCGGTAGACAACGTTACCAACGCCTCTCTTTTCTTTGAGAACAGCCTTCAATGCTTATGCCTCCATTTTTGAGTTTTCGGGAACGTTCCCGGAAATATTTTAAGCGCTAGCTATAACCTTTAAGGTGATAGCCACAACTTTTTCTAATAACTAACTCAGGGGTATAAACAATCTTTTTCTTAAATGGCTCCATACTGCCATCTCCCTGGATGCGCTCAAGCAAGATCCCCATACACTGGCGGCCCATTTCATACTTGGGCTGGTTGATGGTCGTTAAACCGATCATTGGGAAAGAGGTAAAATCGATGTTATCAAAACCTACGATAGCAATATCTTCCGGGATTTTTTTCCCCGCATCCAAGCAGGCCATCCAGGCCCCCAGGGCGATAAGGTCGTTGACCGCAAAGATGGCGGTAAACTCTTTTTCCTGCAAAATTGCCTTGGTTATCTCATAGCCAGAGTTATATTTTAAGGCGCCCTTTATCTCTTTAACCAGTTTTTCGTTGGGCTCTACCCCAGCCTCCCTTAAGGCCTGTTCGTACCCCTTTTTCCGGTCCAGGCTGGTACACGATATGCCGCCCCTGCCGAGATGGACAATGCGCCGATGGCCTAATTTAATCAAATGCTGGGTAGCCAGATAGCCCCCCAGGTAATTATCTATCAAAACACAATCGCCGGGGATTTCATTGTAAAAGCGATTCACAAAAACATAGGGTATCTTGCATTTATTGATCTCCCCTATAACTTCCTTATTGCCGCTGAAAGAGGTGAAAACGATACCTGCTACCCGGTAGGCCAGCAACATGTCGATATACATTTTCTCTTTTTCGACATTGGAATCCGTACTGCACTAAATAACCTGATAACCGTATTTACTGGCTGCATCCTCCAGGCCGCGGGCTATTTCGGCAAAAAAGGGATTGCGTATATCCTCCGTCAGAAAAGCCAGGGTCTGGGATTGCCCGGTAACCAGGCTGCGGGCAATGGCATCGGGCCGGTAATTAACCTCCTTAACGATGGCCAGGACCCGCTGCCGGGTTTCCTCGTTAACGTCGGGCTGGTTATTAAGGATTCGGGATACCGTTGAATCGGAAACATTAGCTAATTTAGCGATCTGCTTAATAGTGAGCCGTTTTTTCATCTTTTTCCCACCAAATTCCCAGGCCAGGCTACGCTCTTTCCGGGAACGTTCCCGGTCTTAGCATAGATTTAACTTCGACATCAACATGATAATTCCTTCTGACATTCTAAAATCATATTCGTTATTGCCGAATTTATTTTCTTTTGCAAAAGAACCCGGCCCGGCCCCTCTTATCCCGGGGCACAAGGCCGGATTCCCGAATCTCCTTCCTAACCTAAAAAGCCTTGCGTAAAATACCCAGTATCTCCGCTTCGGTAGGTCTCCTGGGATTCATCTTAACCATGCCGTGGCTCAAAGTATCTTTAGCTATAGCAGGTAAATCGTCTTCTTTCACGCCTAGTTCCCGCAAATGCTGGGGCAAGTCTACATCCGCTACTAACTCATGGACACTGCGGGCGGCAGCCAGGGCGCCTTCCCGCAGGGTCATATTCTCCACCCTTTCCCCTAAGGCTGAGGCGATCTCCCGGTATTTCTCCATCCGGGCCATGGCGTTATATTCCATTACGTAAGGTAAAAGCAAAGCGATGGCAATGCCATGGCTCACATGGACATGCCCGCTCAAAGCAGCCCCGATGGAATGAGTGATCCCTAGGAAGGCGTTGTTAAAGGCCATGCCCGCCATTAGACTGCCCAGGGCCATCTGGTTCCTGGCCTCCAGGTTATTACCATTGGCCACAGCAGGCCGCAGGTTGGTGCCGATAATCCGAATGGCTTTCAGGGCCAGGGCATCCGCCGGGGGCTGGGCAATGTTGGATACATAGGTTTCGATGGCGTGGGCCAGGGCGTCAATACCGCTGGCGGCGGTAATCCGCGGCGGCGCCGAGACGGTCAGCAAGGGGTCTACCAGGGCCAGGTCAGCGGCCAGGTAGGGACTGGTTACCGTTATTTTCATATTGTATTCCCAGTCCGACAGCACGGCAAAGATGGTCACTTCGCTGCCGGTGCCCGAAGTGGTAGGGATGGTAATTAAGGGGACCGATGCCCTCCCGGGCACCTTATTAACGCCGGCGTAGTCGCGGATATGGCCGCCATTGTCGGCGACTACCCTGATCCCCTTGGCCGTGTCCATGGGGCTGCCGCCCCCCAAGGCGATAATAAGATCGCAGCCGGCTTGCTTAAAGAAGTCAGCGCCCTTATGAATCGTGTCCAGGCTGGGGTCAGGCTCTACGGCATCAAAGACCGCCAGCTCCAGGCCGCTATCCTGCAGGGGTTGGGTCACCTTGTCGAGGAGCCCGGCCTGTTTGACGCCCTGGTCGGTTACAACCAGGACCTTGCTGGCCTTAAACTCCTTCACCTTCGCCGCCAGTTGCTGGACTACACCGTTGCCGAACAAAACAGGGGTCCCCATACGGAAGAGGAAACTATCGTTAGCCATGAAAGAACACCTCGAAGATTTATTTTGGAGCTTATAGCAGCTCTAGCTCCCGCAGTTTGGCTTCCGTTGGGATGCCGTTAGCATCCCAGCCCCGGAAGGAGTAGTACTCGTCCAGCATGGCTGCCAGGGGGGGCAGGTTGGTGGCGGCACCCCCGCTACCACGAGGCTGTTTCAGGATGCGCTCCGGTAAGGTGTCGTCTTGGCGGGTGATCCCGCAGTCTACATTATAGAGGCGTTTTTTATTGAAAACGCGTTCCCCGCATTTAAGCAGTTCACCGGCGCTCCACTCCATGCCTGTGGCCAAGGTCAGCCATTCGGCAAGCATGGTCGGGGTAACCCCGCCAAATAAGAGAAATTTGCAGGCAGCGATGGAATCAAACACCATCATCAAATTTTGCGCTTTAGCCACCATTACCCCTTTACCTTCGCTGCTAAAGCGGTCCAGGGGTTCTTCTATCCCCAGGTCGGGCATAGCAAGGTTGCGCTCAAAGGTATGGCTGAAGGCTTCCAGGTGGCAGGCGCCCCTGTTGGCCGTGGCATAACCGACGGCTATGCTGTTGTAGGCCCGGGGTTCATGGGCGGGAAAGCTTAAACCTTTCGCCGTAATGCCCATCTCTTGCACAGCTTGCCTATAGCGTTGTGCCAGGGCGGGAAAACCCTCGGCCAGGATAGCACCAAAGCCTTTTCCTTCACCCATTTCCTTAATGAGACCGATCAGGGTGTCGGGGTCGCCCCATTTGATCTCCCGGCCTCCCGTATCCTCTTTGCTGATGATCCCTTTTTCGTAGGCCTCCATGCTAAAGGCTACCAGGTTACCGGCCTCTATGGTGTCTATGCCGTAACGGTTGCAAAGTTCGTTGGCATAGCAGATGGCTGCCAGATCGTCGATCATACAGGAGCCGCCAAATAAGCCCAGGGTTTCATACTCCGGACCGCCGCCGCTGACACCGCTGTATGGCCCCTCGGTAATGGCAATCCTGCGGCCGCAGCCTATCGGGCAACTGGCACAGTGGAAACGCCCGGTTAAATACTTCTCCGCCAGTTGGACCCCACTTATTTTTTTAGCTCCCTCTTCCCAGGAACCCTGGGACCAGTTCTTGACCGGGAAGTCCCCTAGTTGCTCGCAGGGGCAGACCAGCCCTGGGGTACCGAAGTTCGTCTGGCCTTTGGTCCTTTCCTTGATTGCCGGCAAGACGGCCTTGATACTCTTAAGCAACCCTTCCTTATCCGCTAAAGCAGGAGCTTTCTTGCCATATACGGCAATAGCCTTTACCTTTTTGGATCCGGCTACCGCCCCCAGGCCGCAGCGGGCCGCGGCCCGGCCTTCCCGGCCGTCAGTGAATAAGCCGGCGATCCTGGCCAGCCTTTCACCGGCGGGACCGATCGCACATACTTCCGCTTGCGGGTGGGTACGCTCCCGTATTGCCTCTTCTACTTCGTAGGTGTCCAGGCCCCAGAGGGAGCCGGCCGAGCGGATTTCTACCGTATCCTCGTTGATCCACAGGTAAACCGGTTCCGGAGCCTGCCCGGTAAGAATGAGGGCATCGTAACCGGCGTGTTTCAGGGCTTTACCCCAGTTACCACCCACACTGGCTTCACCCCAGATGCCGGTGAGGGGCGATTTACCGGCCACGCAATGCCGCCCTGATGAGGGCACCATGGTCCCGGTCAGGGGGCCGGTGAAAAAACCCAGGATATTTTCGGGCCCCAGGGGGTCCGCAGCGGCCGGTACCAGCTTGGGAACAAGGGCCGCAGCCCAGCCGCTGCCGCCCAGCCATTTGCGGGCCATTGCTTCGCTAACCGCTTCGGCCCGCCACTGCCCCTTTGTTAGATCCACCCATAAAAACTTACCCGCATAACCACCCAACATTTTGCGTCTCTCCCTTTATTTAACCGCCGGCCGGGCGGAGTAAGATCTTTACTTCCTGGCCGGCCTTTAGAATATACTCCGGCAGGGCCACATCGTTCTCCGTCATGGCGAATACGCCCTGGTAGCCATACTCGCCTAAAGCCCCTTCGCCTTCCAGTAACTGCAACAGTTCCCCCATCCTGCACCCTTCCTCCACCTCAATCCGGCGACGCTCGGCGCCATCGGGAAACTTGAGGGGCGGGTATAATTGTACGGTAATATCCAACTTATCACCAACCCATGCTCGGTTCTGTTAGTGTTTGAAAACCAGGTGGGGTAAGAAAGTAACTAATCCGGGGATATAGGTTAATATCATCAGCACCACCATGGCGGCGCCTACCCAGATCCAGATAGGCTTAATTAGCTTTTGCAAGGGGGTTTTGGTAACGATAGAAGTCGTAAACAGGGCCACGCCAACTGGTGGCGTAAGCAAGCCCACAATTAGATTAAAACTGACTACCAGGCCGAAGTGTAATGGATCGATCCCTACGGCAGCAATGATAGGCAAAAATACCGGTACTAAAATAATGATGGCTGCCACCGTTTCCATTACCATGCCCACAAATAAGAGGAAGATATTGATCAAAAGGAGCAACAGGTATTTGTTGGAGGTTAAGGAAAGCATAAACTTGGCGATGGCCTGGGGAACCTGGTCCAGGGCCAGGGTCCAGCCCAGGATATTGGCCATGGCCACGATAATCATAATGGCGGCGCTGACCACCCCGGTCCGCTCTAAAATATGAGGTAACTGCGATAGCTTCAGCCTTTTATAAACCACGGTCCCTAGAAAAACTGCCACCACAGAAGCAGCGGCCGCTGATTCCGTGGGTGTGGTAACGCCGCCCAGGATGCCGCCCAGGATGATCACCGGCACCAGCAGGGAAGGGGCGGCCTTGATAAAGCTCCGGCCGACTTCGGCCAGGGTAGCCCGGGGGGCCACATGCCACTGTTCGCGCCTCCCGGTATACCAAATTATCACAAAGTAAGCTGCGGCCAGGAGCAAGCCCGGGATAATGCCGGCAAAGAACAGCTCCCCGATGGACAGGTTGGCTGCTACCCCATAGACGATGAACACCATGCTGGGGGGGATAATCGGCCCCAGGATAGAGGTAGCGGCTGTCAAGCAGGTGCTAAAGACTTCGTCGTATCCATCTTTAACCATTTCCGGCTGCATCACGTCGCCCAGGAGGGCAGCCGCGGCATTGGCCGATCCCAGCAAGGCGCCCAGGAAACAACCGACGACTACCGTGGCGTAGGCCAGTCCGCCCCGGATATGGCCAATAACGGAGCGGGTCATGTCCGCCAGTTTTTCGGTAACGCCGCCGAACCCCATCAACTCCCCGGCCAGGACAAAGAGGGGAATAGCCATCAGGCTAAAGTTATCGGCGGCGGCAAACATCCTTTGCGGCAGCATGACCAGGAGGTTGGGGTCACCCATTATTAAGGCATGTAAAACCCCGGTAGCCCCCAGGACGAAGGCTATGGGCACGCCTATTACTATGG
Organism: Clostridia bacterium; assembly: GCA_030445875.1. Classification (GTDB taxonomy): domain Bacteria; phylum Bacillota; class DSM-521; order Neomoorellales; family Neomoorellaceae; genus Neomoorella. Next base: position 5,163 of record JASUSX010000040.1, on the reverse strand, counting down.
TTAGTACAAAGGCTAGACCGACAATGGCCATTTATTTATCGACCTCATTTCCGGTTACGCTGGTAATTAATTGAAGGAGCGACTGCAGGAGCATTAGCCCCATGCCCAAGGGAATCCCCATATAAACAATATTCATGGGTACATGAAGCGCCGGGGAACGCTGGCCGGTTACACCGGGCAGGTTTACCATCTGGATACTATAATAGAAGAGAAATGCTATCAGCAAGGTGTTAATAACGGTGACAAGGAAGGCTACGCCCCTCTGCCAGCGCCGGGGTAACTTGCTAACTACCAGATCTACGCAGACTAGTTCCCCTGACCTTAAAGCCACGGCGGCACCGATAAAGGTCATCCACACCAGGCCATAGCGGGCCAGTTCCTCGGCCCATATAATGGGGTTCTTCAGGAAATAACGCCATATTACCTGAAAGGTGACGGTAACAGCCATGACGGCCACCGTTATCTGGACAAGCCATCTGGCTAACCTGTCTAGTATTCTACCTGCTTTGTTCAAATATGGCATAAGTTTTTCCCTTTCTTACTTTTATTTGGGGGCTGGTTGAGGCCTCCAGCCCCCGCCAAAATATTACATGTCCCTATTTAACATCCTTGGCCGCCTTGACAAACTCTGCTATAGCGGGGTCCTGGGAGCTGTATTTCTGTTCCACGCCTTTGGTCGCTTCAATAAACGGCGCCAGTTCGCTATCTGACAGCTCTACCATTTTAACCCCTTTGGCGGTCAGGTCGCTGACAGCCTTCTTTTCGATGGCGGCGATATCTTTGACGTTCTCATCAATTACTTCCTTGGCCGCTTCTTGAATAATTTTTTGATCCTCGGGGGACAGGGAATTAAATTTGGCCGTGTTAATCATTAAAATGGCGGGCCAGGTAAAGTGTTTGGTTAAAGTAACGTCCTTGGCCACCTCGTAGTGTTTTTCCATTAAAATGGCGCTCAGGTCCATCTCCAGGCCGTCGATGACCTTGTTCTGCAAGCCGCTGTAGATTTCACCGTAGGGCATGGGAGTGGGGTTAGCTCCTAAAGCTTTAAAGATATCGACGTGCAAAGGTGTTTCAGCCGTGCGGAACTTCATCCCCTGCAAATCAGCCGGGGTCTTAACCTGCTTACTAACCGTAATAACATGGCGGAAACCGGCGTTGTAGACTGCCAGGGCTTTAACGTTATTCTTTTCCAGGCCTTTCAGGAGCTTATCGGTGGCCTCGCTTTTGATAACCTTGGTATATTGATCCCAATCCTTAAACAGGAACGGCATTTGCAAAGCCATCACCAGGGAGTTGGTACTCCCCATCGGGGCTACGGAAATCTCCGCCATATCCAGGGAGCCTTGCTGTACCTGTTCAAACAACTGGCGGTCGTCACCTAACTGCCGGGCGGGGTAAACCGTAATCTTGATGCGGCCATTGCTCTTTTCCTTGACCTTGTCGGCAAATTTCACGGCCGCCACATTTATCGGGTGGTCAGGCTGGACCACATCGGCCAGGCGCAGGTTAACTGTCCCTTTCTGCTCCCCTCCGCCCTGCTGTTTATTACCGCCGCCACCGCATCCTGCTGCCACCAGGGTTAATAACCCTAGCATCAGACCCAATGCTGTCCATTGATAAACCTTACTCTTTTTTAACACTTGTACGCCTCCTCGATGTTAATCTTTTCCAAGTTTACATTCTAACCCAAATAATCTTCCAGCTTAATCCTTTCTTCTCCCGGAATCCGAATGCGCTCAAAGCGGCCGGGCTCGGCGTCCAAAGGTACCGTGGCGTCGATGCCCATTTTGTCGCTGAGACCGTTGTCGCTGGATGGATCCAACTTGTTGCCCAGGGCCCGCTCTACGATAAAAACGTCGCGGCCGGCCTGGCAACGGGTAGCGATAGCCCACTCCACCTCGTGCGGGTTAAAAATGTCTACGTCTCTATCCACTACCACCACATGCTTGATCTCCTGGCTGCTGCTAAAGGCAGCGAAAATGGCGTTTTTGGCCTCGCCCTCGTTCTGTTTGTCGATGGCTATCACTGCATCGTAGCGGCAGGTCCCGCCGGGAGTGAGGTGCACCCCGCAGGTATTGGGTACAGTATTCTTTATAAGCTGTAATAATCCCCCCTCTCGAGGAATAGCACCAAGCAACAGGTGCTCCATGGTAGCCGGGACGATGGTCTGGTAGATGGGATCCCGGCGGGAAGTCATGGCAGTCAGCTCAATAACCGGTTTGGGTGAAGCCGGGCCGTAATATTTGGGGTATTCGCCAAAAGGTCCTTCCACCTCCCTGACGGCGGGTAGTAGCCGCCCTTCCAGGACTATTTCCGCCTGGGCCGGCACCTCCAGATCGACGGTCTCGCCCTTGACGAGTTCCAGGGGTTGTCCATACAGGGCACCGGCTATGGTATATTCATCATAGCCCGGCGGGGTTATCGCCTGGGAAGCCAGCAGCAATAAAGGATCCAGGCCGATGGCGATTGCTACCTCTAAAGGCCGCCCTTCCTCTTCGGTCGCCCGGAAGAAATGGGAGAGGTGGCGCGGCAGGATGAGGATCCCCAGGCGGTTAGGGCTTAATACCTGTAAGCGATGGATGGATAGATTACGCACCCCGGTTAAAGGGTCTTTGGCTACCAACACCCCGGCCGTTATATAGGGGCCGCCGTCCTTTTCGTGATGAACCGGGATCGGTAAAGATCCTAAGTCAACATTGTGAATAATTTTTTCTTTAACAGGAGCTGCGCCAGCTTCTACCAGTAAACAATCTCCAGGGTTAGCCTGGGCCCGGGCAAAGTGCTCTACTATTTGCTCCCGGGGTACGCCCAGGGCCAGGCCTAGAAGCTCCCGCGTCCCGGCAATGCCGGTTACCACCGGTATTGAGGCCCCGCGTATTTTCTCAAACTGGAGGGCGTAGCGACCGTCGGCCTTTTTGCCGACAGCCGCTAGCTCAAAGTGCAGGTCTACCTCTCGCTGAACGTGTTTTAAGACGCCCCTGGCTTCTAATACCGCCAGCCACTGGCGTAAAGAGGTACAAACCATAGAATTTTCTCCTGTACTCTTGATAGTATTACGCGCCCTGTTGCAATACTGACATATCTACGCCCCGCTGGCGCAGCCATTTGGGCAGGAGCTCGTTGTCTACCCGGGCGCTGACTGCCGGGGCTTTCGCCGTCAGCAGTTCGGCCAGGGGTTCGCTTACGTTGATGCCGCCCATGGCGCCGTCGAAGATGATAACCTTCCGGGTGCCGGTTGTCTTGTAGGCAAACTCCATAGCCGCCTTTGTGCTATCCGCTACCACAGCGTGTTGCATATAGGTCAGATTCTGAGGGTCACGATTAAAGAGATCCGCCTGCTCCTGGCCCACCACCACCGTGGGGATGTGCTCGCTGAAGAAGGCGCTGGGATAACCCGTCCAGGCGTAGTTGTGGACGCACATCTTAATGGCCGGGTTAACCGGCGGGATATCATCCAGTAAAGGCCGCCCGGCCTTGCCGTAAAAGGCTTCCGTATACCAGGTATAGGCCGGTAGGGGCGCATCCAGGTCATACAGGTCGGTATTGGCCCCCGCGAAGTTGGCGTAGATGACCCCGGCCGAGAAGACATACACCACCGGGCAGGGGAAGTCCAAGGCGGCAATGCACTCGTCGATCTCACCAAAGAGGGTCATCATCTTGCCGTAGTAACGGCAGCCGATCTGGGTTACCCGGTCGTTCAGGGCATAGAGGTCACTATCAGCGTCGACGCCGATGATGCCGTTGGGCGCCACCGTCAGGAAGGAAGCAAAGGCGAATTTGCTCTGGACAAAGGGCGAGTCGAAGATGGCCCTGGCCGTAAAGTTGGCTGCCCGCGGCCCCAGGTTCTGATGGTAGGTGGACCTGGTCTCAATGCGGGCGTAGGACATGCCGAAGGGTTTAACGGCCCGGTCTACCTGGCGGTGGAAATGGACCTCCCGCACGTCGCTGTTATGGGCGTGGACGATCCAGTCCGCATCATAAATCTTGCGGATGCCATAGAGGGTTCCAACTTCCGTTTCTATGGGTATCCCCTGGTCGATGGGGGCTACGCCAATGGCCTTGCCGCCGAAGTGCTTATCCAGACCGTAGCGCTTGATATACTCTTCCGTCTCCCGGAAGCGTAGGCCCACCCCGGCCCGCAGGCGGATATTCTTACACCCCGTCCGGGTTTCGATAACGTCTTTGAGGGTCTTCAGCATTTCGGCGTAGGGTTCGCCACCCATCAAGGTAAAGCCATGGTGGGAGGCCAGGATATTGACCGAGTGTTCCGGCTTAATCTTGCTCATATCGATTTTGGCCAGGGCTGCTTCCGTGGCTTTCCTTACAGCAGCCACTCCCTCGGCGCCGGGATAAATTACTTCTGGCAGGTCGGGAAAGAGTTCTTTTAGCAAAACTGAGGTCATACCCGGCAGCTCACTTACACGGGTTTTGACCAGGGATGGTTCAATGCCGTACTGGGACTGGCGAGGTGGTATTGGTTTTATGGGTGAACGCATCAGAAATCCCTCCTTCCCTGTACAGGTGCTGCCACTACCCTGTCTAATAGCTTGATGTCCTCGTCGAAGTAAAAGCCCCGGCTGGCATACTTTTGTTTAACTTCTTCGGGAATCTCCCACACCGTTACTGTCCGGCCGTACCACTGCCAGCCATCTTTAGGCGGTTCCGGTTTAACGCCGGCAGCTTCCAGGAGGCGCAGGATGGGCTGGATACATTCAACTTTGCACCCTGTTCGGGCCCCGGTAAGGAAGGAGACTTCCTCTGGCGACCTGGCCCCCTGCAAAATGGCGGCGGCAACTTCTTCGGCCCGGGTGGCAGTACAATAGCAGATAATCTGTTCCGGGTTAAGTTTGGCCCGGCGGCAGAGTTCTTCTATCTGGCTATAGTCGACGGCGCTGACATCTACTTTGACCACAACCGGCTGCTCGCGTTTCACCATGGTAATAGCGTAGTCCGGGCAACGTTGCTCACAGGCGGCACAGCCGCGGCAGCGTTCTGCATCAACGATTGCTTTTTTGTTTTCTACCTTGATGGCCAGTACCGGGCACACCTTTTCACAGGTTTTACAGCCCCGGCACCTGCCGGCATCAACCACGGCCAGCAAATTAACTACCTTCAAACTTAAGCTCCTCCTTTCCCTTGTGCCAGTTGATAAGCGACGTCGAC
>JASUSX010000039.1 GCA_030445875.1 Clostridia bacterium | reverse complement strand
GGTGGTCCGAGCCGAAGACTGTCGCCAGCCACTCGGCCGCAGCCGCCGGTGTCAGGCTGGCCTCCGGCGCCAGGGAGGGCAAAAGACCCTGGCGCTGGAAAAAGCTATACTGGTTGAAGCCGTAGGATATTTCCCCGGCCGGCTGTTCCGGGTCCGGCGGGCTAATCTCATTGGGTAACCCCATAGCCCGGGCCGTGAGGATAACCGCCTCCAGGGTGGTGATCTCCTGCCCCGCCCCCATGGTACCGTCGGGGTAGCCCAGCATAACGCCTTCCTGCCAGAGGGCCTTTAAGGCCGGGGCAAACCAGCTGCCGGCGGGCACATCCCGGGGCAGGTTGCTGGAGTCAGGGTCCCCCTTAAACTGGGCAGCCTGGGCCAGCATGACGGCAAACCCGCCCCGGGTCAGCTTCCCCTCCCGGGCTACCTCCGGTGGTATCAGGGCCAGCAAGTCGCCGGCCGTCGGCCCGGCCCAAGCCACCCACCAGGGTAGAAACATAAAAAACAGAATCAACCCGGCCAGACTCGCTTTACGCATTCTCTCCCCTCCCCTCATTTGTACCAGCGTAAGGGCTCCCGTAGGCCCCATCTGGTATTTTACGATAATTATACCATTATTTTCCTTCTATGGCTAGTAAAAAAGCAGGTATCTTCAGGGATACCTGCTGCGGTTAATAATCTGCCCTCGAGTTCTATACGCCCGCGCTCAATTCCCGCGGGTAGTCGGCAAAGAGGCTGCGGGCCTCCTCAAAGGTGGTATCCGGTGCCGGCAGGATGAGGTCCGACTCCACCAGTTCCGTATCGGGGATACGGTTCCCGCGACCCCGCACCAGGGCCAGCACCTCCCGGAAATTGCTGTCGTATCCCTCCCGGTTGCCGGCCGCCAGGGCGTCGAGCAACTGGTCGTCCAGCCGGTCCAGGGCGCTCAAAGCCTCCCCTTCCAACCGGTATTGCCCCTCGGTTAAAATGCGGATAATCAACCCTGTCCCACCTCTTTCTTCAGGCGCTCCAGGTCCGCCTGGACCTGGTCGGTTGCCGCCGCTTTTTTCAGTTCCTTTTCCAGGGTATCCCCGGTTTCCAGGGCATCTTCCAGCACCCCGGTATTCACCAGTTCATCAATGGCCGCCGCCCGGGCCCGCATACTCTCCGTCTTTTCCTCCGCCCGCTGGACAGCCAGGGAAACGTCGGCCAGCTCTTCAGAGAGGCCGGTAGCCGCCTCGCCGATCTTCACCTGGGCCTGGGCAGCCGAGTACTGGGCCTTGATGATCTCCTTCTTGGTGCGGAAGGCATCAACTTTGGCCTGAAGCTTCGCCTCTACCGACGCCAGCTTCTCCTGCTCGGCTTCCAGGCCTTTAACCTGCTCTTCCAGCCCCTCCAGCTGCTGCTGGATGGCCGCTTTCCGCTCCAGGGCGGTGGTGGCCAGGTCTTCCCGCCCCAGCTTCAGGGCCTGGCGGGCCTGGTCCTCCAGCTTCTGCAAGCTGTCTTTCAGTTTGACGGCTTGCAGTTCCAGGCGCTTTTTGGAGGCCACCACGTCGGCCAGGTTACGCTTGACATTCTGGAGCATTTCCAACTGGCGCTGGTAGGAGTACTCCAGGGTCTCCTGGGGGTTCTCCACCTGGTCGAGGACCTTATTCATCTTGGACTTGAAAATAGTTGACATGCGCGACAGGATACCCATTGGTTAAAAGCTCCTTTCGTCAGTATAGGGAAACCAGGGGCCAGGTGGGACGGCCTCCCGGCATCATACTGGACAGCCCCACAGGGGGTACCAGCGGGTGTAATCCTTTTCCCACGGCAGCTCTTTATCCATTAAGGCGGCCAGGCGCATCTCCGCTGCATTATCGCGCTTCTTGTTTTCCTCGTCGACGGGTATGAAGGGATAAAAGGCCCCCCGTTTATAGCTGAAGATGAGGTAGAGGACCTGGCCGCCTTTCTGCAGCCGGAAAACAGCCGCCAGAAGGCGGTCGCCGGCGCCCGTATCCTTTAAGTTCTGGCCGGCCATGTGGGCCAGGGCCACCAGGTCCTCCCAGTCTTGATCGGCAAAGATCAACCACTGGTAGCCGTATTCATCCCTTTGGACCTCTACCTGGCTCTGCATTTCCCGGGCGGCCAGGTTCACCAGCTCTTCCGTCTCCTCCCGGGCCCCGGCGTAGGAGCTATCCTCCGCCGGCCGTAAAACCACCCCTGCCCTGCCTCCGGGCCGCCAGCCCAGGTCGCTTTCCAGGGTAATGACGGCCGTACTCAGGGCAAAAAGGGGCTCGGTTTTAGCCGGCGGTAACCGGGTACGCCCCAGGAGGGCGTCCCAGAAGCTCACCGCCGTCCCTCCATTTCCCGTTCCAGTTTACGCAGGTAGGCCAGGCGCCGCTCCAGGGACGGGTGGGTGGAAAAGAGTTCCATGAGGCTGTTGCTATTTATGGCCGGGATAATGAAGAAGGCATTAAAGGCTTCGGCCTGGCGCAAATCCCGTTCCGGGATGCGGGCCATGCTGCCGCTGATCTTCACCAGGGCGGAGGCCAGCTGCCCCGGCGCACCAGTCAGGATGGCCGAACCCCGGTCCGCCGCAAACTCCCGGTAACGGGACAGGGCGCGGATCAGGAAGTAACTGACCAGCCAGACCACCAGGGATACCATATAGACCAGCATGGTGTTGTTACGCTCGTCCCGGTCGCGGCCGCCGAAGGCGCCGCCCCAGTAGAAGAAGTTCTGCACAATAAAGGAAGCAACGGTGGCAAAAAAGCTGGCCAGGGTCAGGACCGTCATATCCCGGTTCTTGACGTGGCTCAACTCGTGGCCCAGGACGGCTTCCAGCTCCGGCGGGTCCAGGCGTTCCAGGATGCCGGTGGTCACCGCCACTACCGCATGGGCCGGGCTGCGGCCGGTGGCAAAGGCGTTGGGCATGGGCGTGGGTACGATGGCCACCCGCGGTTTGGGTAAATCGGCCAGGGCGGCCAGCCTTTCCACCAGGGCGTGTAGTTCCGGTGCTTCCCGGGGCGAAACCTCCTTCGCTCCCATGGACCAGAGGACCATGCGGTCCGAGAAATAGTACTGCACACCCAGCATGATGGCCACGAAGACAATCAGTCCCGTGTAGCCTACTCCGGCCTGCCATAGGACGGCCAGGAACAAGAGATACACGGCTGCCAGCAGGAACATGGTAAAGAACATGCGCGCCGTTAAACCGGCATCGCCACCAAGTTGACGTCGCATTGCCGCCCTCCCCCTGAATGAGATGTGAGAAGTGTGATTTGTGTGGTGAGATGAACAATGGGCGCTGATCTTACTCTTTCAGTTCGTCCCGCACGCGGTGGTACTCGTCGGTAGTGATTTCACCCCTTGCGTAACGTTCCTTTAAGATAGCCAGGGGATCAGGGCGTTGCATGGGCTGCCGGGCACCGCGGCGGTTGAACAGGCTTACCAGGCCATAGACCGCCAGGGCCAGGACGCCAAGCAAGCAAACCCACCAGGCCAGCATCCAGAAGCCCATCCACCAGTTCCCGTGCCACCAGGGTAATCCCCACATCATCTATCATAACCTCCCCAACCACTTTTGGCAAGTTCAGGGTTTAGCCAGGCATACCCCTCACCTGTAACGCTTTAACCAGATCTTATGTCCTGCTGCTATCCCTGTCAAGGGACTTCACTAAAACTTCAAAATTAGTATCTACCACCGGGCTGTAAATTATCTCCCGGCGGTTAAGCGCATAAAAGCGCCCATGCCGGGGGATATTTTTTTCGAGGGTTAAAATCTATCCTTGGAGGTGCTGGTAAATGCCCCGTATCACCTGCAGTGTCAACAACTGCCACTACTGGTCCAGCGGCAACGTCTGCGACGCTTCCCAGATCCTGGTCACTTCCGACGCTGTGAGCCATTCCCAGCCCCAGAACGTCGATGCCCCCATGGCGGGCAGCGTCTCCGCTACTCCCGTAAAGTCATCGGCGGAGACCTGCTGCAAGACCTTCATCGACAAGGGTTCGGCCCAGAAGAACGCCGACGGCATCACCCGCAAGTAGTTGGGGACGACCAGGATAAAAAAACCGTCCAACGGCAGGCAGGCCCTGCCGTTTATCTTTTCTAAGCGCATATATATTAACCAGAACCCCGGCGGCGCAGGCGGGCCTTTTAAGCCGGCCCGGGCGGTTGCGCGCAGCCGGTCAGACCTGTGCCAGGAGGAGGGAAAAGGTATGCCTGTATCCCAGCCGTTACTCAAACCGCCCGCCCTCCAGGAGGGCGACACCGTCGGCGTCGCCGCGTCTGCCAGTCCCCTGGCAGATAAGGGTTACCTGGTCCGGGGCATCCGTTTCTGGCGCCGCCTGGGCTACCGGGTGCGCCTGGGGAGCAGTCTCCGTAAGGCCCTGCAACTGGAGGCGGCCGCCGGGCAACCCGCCGGCTACCTGGCTGGCAGCGACGCCGGGCGCCTGGCCGACCTGCACCAGATGTTCCGCGATCCGGAGGTCAAAGCCCTGGCCTGCCTGCGGGGCGGCTATGGCACCCTGCGGCTCCTGGCCGGCCTCGACTACGACCTTATCCGCAGCCGCCCGAAAATCCTGGTAGGCTACAGCGATATTACCGCCCTGCACCTGGCCCTGCAAAAAAGAACCGGCCTGGTGACCTTCCACGGCCCCATGCTCTACCCGGAACTGGGCGGGCCGGAGGTGCCTGCCTACACCCGGGCCTCCCTGCTGCGGGCGTTAACGATGGCCGTCCCCCTGGGGACTATCCCGCCGGCGCCGGGGCTACCGCCGCCGGTTACCATCAACCCCGGGCGGGCCGAAGGCCCGGTCACCGGGGGCAACCTTTCCCTGGTGGTAGCCACCCTGGGTACGCCCTTTGAAATCGACACCCGGGCTAAGATCCTCTTCCTGGAAGAGGTAGACGAGGCGCCCTACCGCATCGACCGGATGCTGACACAGCTAAAGCTGGCAGGCAAACTCCAGGCCGCGGCCGGCATCGTCCTGGGCTTTTTCACCAGGTGCGGGGAAGAAGGTGTGAGCCCGGCCTTGCTGGATATTATTACCGCCCTTTTAAGGCCTTTGCATATACCCTGCTTTTACGGCCTGCCAGCCGGTCACCTCTCCCTCCAGGCCACCCTGCCTCTGGGCATCCGCGCCCACCTGGACGCCACGGCCTGCACCCTCACCTACCTGGAGACAGCAATTGCGCCGGTTTGCAAGTAAACCGGCGCTACTGTTTACGGTATAATATATCTCCCGGCTAAGGACAGAAAAACCAGTACCCCAAATACAGCCAGGGTCATAATAATGGCAGTTCCCCGTGTCATCCTTTCCCCTCCCGGCCAGTCTATGATCATCGTATGCGCTGCCTTTATAGATCTAGACGTTGCCGGGCGGGAAAAAGTTCCCGCCGGTTAAATTTTTAGGGCCGGCCCCCCGCGCCCCTGGCCCCCTACGCCCCCAGCACCCGGGCGATGTTCTCGCTATAGGGCGGGTGGATAATGCCCTTTTCGGTAATGATTGCCGTAACATAACGGTGGGGGGTAACATCAAAGGCGGGGTTAAAGACAGGGATTCCTTCCGGGGCCGTGGGCCGCAGGCCAAAGTGGGTCACCTCGGCCGCGTCGCGCTCTTCAATGGGGATCCCTGCGCCGCTGGCTAGGCTTAAATCAAAGGTAGAAGCCGGGGCTGCCACGTAAAAGGGGAGGCCGTGTTCTTTAGCCAGGATGGCCACGCCGTAGGTACCAATTTTATTAGCCACATCACCGTTGGCGGCAATGCGGTCGGCACCGACGACGACCGCCTGCACCCAGCCCCGGGCCATGACACTGGCGGCCATACTGTCGGTGATCAGGGTCACCGGGATGCCTGCCTGGTGCAGTTCCCAGGCCGTAAGGCGGGCACCCTGCAGGAGGGGTCGGGTCTCATCGGCAAAGACCTTCAGCACCTTCCCCCGGGAAGCCAAGTAATAGACGGGTGCCAGGGCCGTACCATAACGGGCGGTGGCCAGGGTACCGGCGTTGCAGTGAGTGAGGATAGCTGCGGCATCCTGGAGAAGGGTGGCGCCGTTCTCCCCGATGGCCCGGCACATGGCCTCATCCTCGGCGCGGATGGCCAGGGCCTCCTTCAGCACCACTTCTTTTAAGGAAGCGATATCGCTGGCCGGGGCGGCTGCAACCGCCTGCTGTACCCGCTTCAAGGCCCAGGTAAGGTTTACCGCCGTGGGGCGGGCCGAGGCCAGGTAGCCGGCTGCTTGCTGCAGTTCAACCTCAAACCCGGCCCGGTCCCGGGCCCGGGAATCCTTGATGGCCAGGTACAGGCCCAGGGCGGCAGCTATGCCAATAGCCGGCGCCCCCCGGACCTGAAGCTTCTTTATGGCGCTCCACATCTCCGCAACCGTCCGGGGCCGGATGAACACCAGCTCCCCGGGCAGGCGGGTCTGGTCAATCATTTCTACCTGCCCGTTATGCCAGGTGATGGGAGCAATGGGCTCTTGCAACTATTACGCACCTCCGGGAGCCTGCTCATAAACCTTGCCGGCGCCGGTACCGTGGCGCCGGTACCTTACCCATGCCGCCAGCTGGCCAGGTAGTTTTCCTGTTCGGGGGTCAAGGTGTCGATCTCCACCCCCAAAGACTTCAGGCGCAGGGAGGCCACCTGGCGGTCAATTTCCGGCGTCACAGGTAGGACCCGGGCGGGCAGCCGGCCGGCGTTGTTATTCAGGTAGTCCAGGGAGAGGGCCTGGAGGGCAAAGGTGAGGTCCATGATCTCCGCCGGGTGGCCGTCGGCGGCGGCAATGTTGACCAGGCGCCCTTCGGCCAGGAGGTAGATACGCCGCCCGTCCTCCAGGACAAACTCCTCGATATTCTGCCGCGCCAGCCGGTGGCTGCGGGCCATGGTCAAGAGGTCCGGTTTGCTGATTTCCACGTCAAAGTGGCCGGCGTTGGCGAGTACAGCCCCGTCTTTCATGACGGCGTAGTGTTCGCCCCGGATGACGTCTTTGCAGCCGCTAACGGTGACAAAAAATTCGCCCACCCTGGCCGCTTCCCCCATGGGCAGGACCTGGAAGCCGTCCATGAGGGCTTCGTTGGCCTTGATGGGGTCGACCTCGGTGACTATCACCCGGGCACCCAGGCCCCTGGCCCGCATGGCCACACCTTTACCGCACCAGCCGTAACCCGCCACCACCACCGTCTTGCCGCAGACCGTCAGGTTGGTGTTGCGCATAATCCCGTCCCAGGTGGACTGGCCGGTGCCGTAGCGGTTGTCAAAGAGGTGCTTGCAGTCGCCGTTGTTGACGGCGACCATGGGGAAGGCCAGCACCCCTTCAGCTTCCATGGCTTTGAGGCGCAGGATACCGGTGGTCGTTTCCTCGGCACCGCCGATTATACCCGGCAGGAGCTCACGCCGGCCGGTATGGAGCAGGTGGACCAGGTCGCCGCCGTCGTCGATAACGAGTTGGGGCCGGGTATCCAGGACCCTGTGCAGGAAAGCGTCATATTCCTCATCCGTACAGCCGTGGCGGGCGTAAACGGTGACCCCCAGGCCGGCCAGTCCGGCGCAGACGTCGTCCTGGGTGGACAGGGGGTTGGAACCGCAGATGGCCACCTCCGCCCCGGCGGCCTGGAGGACCAGGGCTAGGTAGGCCGTCTTGGCTTCCAGGTGCAGGCAGATGGCTACCCGCCGGCCGGCAAAGGGGCGTCGCGCTTCGAAGTCGCAGCGGATTTCGTTTAAGATAGGCATACGTTCCCGGACCCAATCAATTTTTAACCGGCCGGCCTCCGCCAGGCCCGGGTCGCGGATAATGGATGCGGGCATTTTTATCCCTCCCAAAAAGTGTTTCACGGTACACTCCAGGAACCTGCCTCACCACTCCTTTGACCAGGTTTCCCTGGCGCTAACCCTTATACCTCTATCTTCCCTGCCGTATAGTGGCAGCGGCAGCTCCTTTCCCGGGGGATGCCGGGGATGGCCTGCATGATGAGGTCGCGCAGGTTTTTCCCGTTCTGGTCCATAATGGCCATCACTTCCTCGTGGCTTAAAGGAGTGGATGAAATGCCGGCCGCCATGTTGGTGACCATGGCAATAAGGCCATAGCAGAGGCCAGCCTCGTGGGAGAGGATGACCTCCGGCACGTTGGTCATGCCCACCAGGTCGCCGCCGAGCTGCCTGATCATGCGGATCTCCGCCGGGGTCTCAAAGCGCGGACCCTCGGTGCAGGCATAGACGCCGCCGTCATGGGCTTTGATCCCCAGGCGGGCGGCCGTCGCTACCAGCACCCGGCGGAGTTCGGGGCAGTAGGGGGTGGTAAAATCCGTGTGGACCACCCCCATTTCGCCCCCTTCAAAAAAGGTATAGACCCTGGTTTTGGTAAAGTCCAGGAAGTCGTCCACCAGGACAAAATCCCCCGGCCGGAAGGCGGGGTTAGTGGAACCGACGGCCGCCGTGGCCAGGACCCGTTCCACCCCCAGTTTCTTCAGGGCCCAGATGTTGGCCCGGTAGTTTACTTTATGGGGTGGCACAGTATGCTTTTCCCCGTGCCGGGGCATGAAGCCAATCTCCTCCCCCTGGTAGGTGCCGGCCTTGACGGTGGCCGCGCCGTAAGGCGTTTCCACCCTTTCCTCGTGGATATGGCTTAAAATACCCGGATCGTAAACCCCCGACCCGCCGATAATCGCTATCCGCACCGGTTGCTTCTCCTTTCTGCCCACCGCTGCCCTCATTTTCCCGTCAACGCCTTTATTCTATTCGCGGTCCGGTCCCATAATCCTGCTCACCCTGGCCGCCAGGGCTGTCACTTTGGCGATAATTTCCTCCAGGCCCTGCCCCAGGACCAGGACCAGGCGTTCCAGGTTGATGCGGTCCGGTATCTCAATCACATCCGGCATCTCCCGGCAACCGACCAGGACGGCGCGCAGGTCGCGGTAAAAATCGGGGTCCGCCTGGCGGTAATGCGGCGGTGCAGGCATATTGGCCACCCTCCAGCCCAGGTCGGTGCAGGCCTGGCGGACGGCCGGGTTATTACGCAGGTTGATCACGCAGCGGGCGGCAGGGAAAAACTCCCGCACGGCCAGCAGGGTGCCACCCATATAATGGGAACAGCCCATCTCCGGCTCGCCCAGGGCAACTACCTGCCCCTTAAAATAGTGCAGGCGGCCGGGTATGGCGGCGATATCCTTGAGTTCCCGTGCTGCAGGGAGGCAATAAGCCAGGTTGGCACCGATCTCCGGGATCAGGTGGGCGACACGGGCCTGCTGGAGCTTCTTGACGGCCTGGCCTAATTCCTGGCACAAAGCCCTTTCCTCATCCGGGCGGGTGTCGTTTTTCAGGGCCAGGGCGTTAAAGAATACTTCCCAGAAATGGTCCACCGGCGGCGGCAGGAGCTGTTCTACCCGGCCGTCTTCCTCCACCCAGGTGCAGCCTTCGGCGGCCGGCACCACCCGGCCAATGACCGCCGCCTCCAGGCCGGCATCCTGGAAAGCGGCCAGCAAGGCATCCACTTTTTCCGGGGCGCAGGCCAGCACCAGGGTCCCCTCGCTGATAACCTCGTAGGGGTTAAGGCCGCAGAAGCCGCAGGCGGCGCGGACGTCCTCCGGTACCGGCACCAGGGAGCGCTCCACCCGCAAGCCCACGCCCGAGGCTTCAGCCACCTCCCAGAGGCCACGGGCCAGGCCGCCTTCGGTGGCGTCGTGCATGGCGTGGACGCCGCCCACTCCGGTGGCTATAGCCGCGTCGGCCACCACCGACATCTCCCGCAGGCGCCGCTTGCCCCGCTCGACCAGTTCCGGCGCTATACCGGCAGCCAGCAGCTTCTCCCCCAGCTCGCAGGCCACCAGGGCGGTGGCTTCGATGGCCGCACCTTTGGTAATGACCACGGCGTCGCCGACCCTGGCCCCGGCCGGGGTGATGACCTCCCGGCCCGTACCCCAGACGGTAATGCCGCCGATAGTCGGCACCACCACGGCGCTGTAGAAGCCGGTATGGCCGCCGACGATGGTGATCCCCAGCTCGCGGGCGTAGGTGCTGATGCTCTGCACCAGGGCGGCGATATAATCCTCCGGCGTCCCGGGCGGCAGGAGCAGGGAGTAGGTCATAAAGCGGGGCTTGATCCCCATGACGGCGACGTCGCTGGCACCGATATGGACGGTAATCCAGCCGAAATCGTCCGGCGAGGTCGTCGGCCCCGGAAAGATGGGGTCTTCGGCCACGGCCAGGTATTCCTCACCCATTTTAAGTACTGCCGCATCCACCCCCATGCGGGGGCCGACTACCACCCGGGGGTCTCCCGCCCCTGTGCAGGGCAGGATAGCCCGGCGAAAGAAATCGTCGTTTACCTTACCGATCATGAAATCTGCCATAATAAGGCCCTCCCTCCAAAAATTAAACCACTCCCGGGTAGGAGTGGTTTTACGCCAAGCTGGACTCTCCCTGCGCAGGCATTACCCTGATCAGGTTCAACGGGTCAGGGCCTCCACCGGCCCTTTCTCAGCCCTACCCCGGGCTCCCCGGCAATCTATTTCATTGCTTTTATTATAGCACACTACAGCCTGAAGGGGGAATATTTTCCCTAAATTAATTCCACCTTTTCCAGCAAACGCTTGATGGCCACCGTGCCCTGGGCGCGGTTAGCCCCGGCCCCCGGCTGGATGGTCCCGGCACCCGTACCTTCCAGGAGGCCGGCTTTGATGGCTTTGGCCATGTCCTCCCTGGCCCAGGCGTGGATCTGGCCCTGGTCCGCGTACCGGCCGACAATAGCCACCGCTTCGCCTTGATCCAGGTGTACCTCGTAACCCAATCTTTCCAGGGCCCGTACCAACAGGGCCGCCATTTCCTCCCGGGTGACCGGGGCCGCAGGCGCAAACCGCCCTGCTCCTACCCCCTCCACCAGGCCGGCTCGAAAGGCTGCTGTCATACTGCCCCCATACCAGGCCCCGGGGGGAACGTCGCTGAAACCGCCTTCCCCGCCGGGGTAGTCCTTTATATTCAAGGCCCTGGCCAGCATGGTAGTAAACTCAGCCCGGGTAATTTCCCCGTCGGGGTTAAACGTAGCCGCTGCCGTGCCCTGGGCCAGATATTTAGCCGCCATATATTCTATATCCCCCTGCGCCCAGTGACCCCGCAGGTCCTCAAAAACCGGGGTGTAAGCCATTAAGGTGAAACTGGTGTTGACCCCGCCTTCAGGTAAAATGGCCCGCCTGTTGGCCAGATCCACCTTCGTCCGGGTATAGACCCACTCCTCCCCGGCCGGGTCAGAGCAGTAGGCGTTAATCTTACGCGGATCGCCTGCCCTTTGCAGGCTGTCCTCCGCCAGGGGGATCTCCAGGGAGGCTTTCCCTTCCCCCGGCAAGTTCACCGCCACCGCCCGCGGCCCGGCCTGGACGGCCAGGCCGGTGGTAATGACACCGCCCAGGGGCCTCAGATCTTTCCTCTGACCAACCCGGTCCAGGACTGCCTGGCCGGCGTCATATTTTAAGCTGATGACAATATTTACGTCCCCTTCCCTGGCTCGCAGTTGCTGGCCTGCCTGCGCCAGCGGGATAGCTGCCGCCGGGATGCTTATATACGCCACGGGGCTCTTAACCCCGACCCTGGCCTCCCGGGCGGCCAGGGCCGCACG
>JASUSX010000038.1 GCA_030445875.1 Clostridia bacterium | reverse complement strand
CTTCCAGGGTTTTTTCCTGGGGAATAATATGGATGTCGCTCGCCCCGGCCGCAATGGCCCGTTCCAGGATAGCATCCACCAGGCGGGCCACCGGTCCCCCGTCGGCCGCCGTTTGTTCCCCATCGCCCGTGGCCGCGCCTGCCTCCGGCGCTGCCGGGAACACCGCCGGGGTGCTGTAGTACTTGTCAATCGCCCGCCGGATCTCTCCCTGCAGGGCCAAGACGGGGCTGGCCATCAAGCCGGTGGAGACAAAAATTTCGTCCATAGCTGCCAGGTTTAAGGGATCCGCCGTGGCCACCACCAGCCGGTCGCCCTTCTTCTCCAGGGGCATTAACTGGTAGCGCCTGGCTACCTGGGAAGGCAGGAGGGCCAGGGCTTCCGCCGCCGGTTCTATTTCCGCCAGGGACACCCGCGCCACGCCCAGTTGTTCCTCGAGGAACCGCAGCAATTGTTCTTCGCTGATGAGTCCTTGCTGCTGCAGTATTTCCCCCAGGCGCTGGCCCGTCTGCTTCTGCTGCTGCAGGGCCCTTTGCAGGTCGGCGGCACTTAAAATATGCCGCTCAATGAGCATTTCCCCCAGGCGTCGCTGTTCCGGCACCGGGGCGCACCTCCTTCGCCCTTGCCGCACCAGTCCAGCGGAAAAGGCTTAACTGCAATTGCTGGGCCGTCGCCGGCCCGAAATCCAGGGTGGCTCCCTCCACCCGCACCAGCCGGGGAAAATTCTCCAGGCGGCGCAGTAACTCCAGGGCGGCGCTGCCGCTGCCCTCCAGGACAAAAGCCGCCTTGCGGGTAGAATAGCTGGCGGCCATTTCCTCCGGGCCGAAACTGGCCTGGAGGATACGCAGGCCGCTGGCGGCGACGGCCGCAGCCAGTTCGTCCACCAGGCTGTCCCAGCCGGCTTCACGGCCGAAGTAGGCGTCCATGGCCGCTATCCGGGAGTTGAGATCCGCGGGCGGGACGGCCGGGGCATCATTTTGTAACCTCAACCGGTATTCTTCCACCTGCAACCTGGTGCCGGCCATGGCCGCGCGGGCTGCCTGCAGGGAACGATACGGGGGTTCGACCAGGTAATGCCAGCCCAGGTAAAAGAGCAGGGCTACCGCGGCGGCCGTCAACCACCAGGCCTGGCGCCTGGCCTCCTGTTTATCCCTGGCCGTCCAGGCCAGGTGCAACCTGGGCATTGCTATTACCTCCCGAGCTGCTGCCGGGCTGGATTTCTACCGTCAATTCCAGGTATTCACCCGGCATCCCGGCCTGCCCGTCCCTGCCGGCAGCCGTTATCTCCAGTAATTTGTATTCCCGGAAAGGTGTCTCCCGGCTTAAGGAGCTAAGGAAAGGAACCGCCGCCTTCAGGCCGGGAGCCGCCACCTTGACGGTAAGTACCCCCTTTTGCAGGGTGATCCCGCGCAGCGCCACCCCTGTTCCTGCCGCCAGTTCCTGCAGCCGGGCCAGGTACTGGGACCAGGCCTGGCCCTGCAACCGGCCCACCAGCTCCTGGCGCTGGCGCAGATCGGCGGCCAGCCTGGCATTGGCCATCCCCGCCTCCAGCTTTCCCCGCAGCACCTGGTAGGATGCGGCCAGGGCTGCCTGTTCGGTTCTGGCTGCCGCCAGGGAGCGTAAGGTAATATACCACCCCGACGCCAGGATGACCACGGCCACCAGGATCACCAGGATCTGCTCCCGGTAAGTCCGCCAGGGGCTGGCCGGCAGCAGGTCGCGATGGAAAAGGTTAAATTCGGGAACAGTCATTCCTCTCACCCCCGGCGCAGGGCCAGGCCCAGGGCCGCGGCCCAGCCGGCGGCCAGTTCGGCCGCAGCGCCGGCCGGTAAGGAGGGAGAAAGTTCTACACCCTCCACCATGGTCAGGTAGGCCGGCGGTGCTGCCGCCTGGTTTTCCAGGGTGGCGCTGATTTCCGGCGGGAGCGGTATCCCGGTAACCAGGACCCGGATGGCGCCGGTGCGATAAAACTCCTGCCGGCAAAACGCCAGGGAGCGCCCCAGCTCAGGGGCCACGCCCGGCCAGAACCCTGCCTCCTGGCCGGTGACGGCGTGGTTGGCGGGTAAAAAACGGTGGAAACGCAGGATGCCATCCAGGAAGAAACTGAACTGGGGTGACTCCCGGTTCAGGGAGAGGATGGCCGTCGCCCCGCGGCCGTCGTCCTGGCGACCGGTGGCCGCCCTGAGCAGGCAATAGGGCTCAATATCAATAACCCGCGGCGTCAACCCCGCCAGTTTGAGGGCCAGCACCAGCTGCTGCAGGTTGGTACGCCGGGTGACCACCGCCACAATTTCTCCGCCGGCACCGGGCGGCAGCCGGTAATCTACCGCCAGGTCTTCCAGGGGGATGGGGACTTCGGCGGCCACCTTATAGCTCACCGCCCGGGCCAGGTCGCGGGGTTTTAAGCCGGGCAGGCTAAAAGAACGCACGAAAAACTGCAACCCGCTCAGGCATACCGCCACCTCTTCCCGGTAAAACCGCGCCGGCCGCAAGGCCGCCTTCAGGGCCGCGCCCAGGTCGGCCGGGTCGCGGACGATGCCGTTTTGCACCGCTCCCGCCGGGGTCGGGCAGGAGCCATAGGACTCCACCCGCCGCCGTTCTCTCTTTTTGTGCACCCGCACCCAGGTGCACTCCCGGCTGTCTACCACCAGGCCAAGCATGGTGCCTCCCCTTTCTTACTGCCCCGGCGGTCGGCTCTTCTCCGTCCAGCCGGCTACGGCCAGGGGCCCGGAACCTTCAAAATAGAGACCCGGGGCTATGTCGTTCACTACCCCGGCGTCATAAATCCCCTGGAGGCCGCCGTGAAGGTCGATCGTCCGGGCCATCATGGCACCCTTGAAGCGGCTCAAATTCAGGCCGCTGATAGTGCCTCCCGCCACCCAGACGCCTTCAACGGTGCCGCCGAGATTCGTCGCCTCAATATTGCCCCCGGCCAGGATGGTCAGGCGCCGGGTGCCGGAGAAGGTAAGGTTGGTAAGTTCGACATCTCCCGCGGCTACCAGGACCAGGCTGTTACGCCAGAGGGAATAAACCCGGGCGTTCCCCTCCACGAAGACCAGGCTGTCGCGGCCGGCAACAGTATAGATGGTCTTGTTCCCGTTATAATAAGTGCCGAAGTCCTTCGCCGCCTGCCGGTAATAATCCAGGTTCACCAGCGGCCGCGCCACCGGGCCGGCGTCTTCCACTTGCAATGGGGTAAAGCCCCGGAAATCCCCGGGGGCGTTGCGCTCCGTGCTGGCCGCAGCCACCCGGGGCGGGCCGCTGATCTCAGCCAGGCCGGTACCGGCTATGGCCATAGCCAGCGCCCGCAGGATGTCATTTTCCTCGATCAAGTGGCGCAGGGTGATGCTATTCCCGGCATGGACGCGGCCCTCCAGGTCAATAAAGGAGGGGATATCGATTAACGGCGGCAGGGATACCTTGAGGCCCAGTCCCTCTACCGCGATGCTGTCCCCGGCCAGTAAAAGGTAACTGAGGGCCCCGGGCGTAAAACTGGGCTTGAATTCGGCGGCGATGCTGAAAAGGGGCCGCCCGGCCACCAGGCCGGTGCTGGTAAGGCGAAAAACCCGGCTGCTGCTGTCCCACTGCCAGGAATCGTAACGGTACTCCCGGCCGGGGGCCACCTCCTGGGGCACTCCCAGGGGCGGCATCCAGGTCACGTCCCGGCGCACCTCGGCCACCGCCCGCTCCAGGCCGGCCTCGGCCAGGTAGCGCGCTACCAGCCTGCTTTCCTCCCGCTTCCCGGCCAGCCAGCGGTTGTTGGCCA
The DNA here is from genome assembly GCA_030445875.1 of Clostridia bacterium. Classification (GTDB taxonomy): domain Bacteria; phylum Bacillota; class DSM-521; order Neomoorellales; family Neomoorellaceae; genus Neomoorella. The sequence continues at coordinate 7,958 of JASUSX010000038.1, read as the reverse complement.
CCTGGAGCAGGGATACGGCGAGGACGGCCATCAGGGCCAGGGCCGCCAGGGCCAGCACCAGGGCCGAACCCCGGTTATCCAGCACCGCGCCCCTGCGGCCGGAGGGGACGCGAACCCCTGGACTGCCGGTTATAAGGCTGGCTGGCGCCACCTCTCCCCGGCACGGCAGGAGCCGCACCCCGGAACTGTTGCCGGTCCGGTTAGCCGGCGCCGCCGGGCTACTGCGGCTGCCGGGGCGGTTATAATTCTCCCTGCCTGCATTTTTCCTGCTCATCTATTCACCCCGGCGTTGCCCGGGAATGCCCTCCTTTTACCTGCGCCCGCCGGCGGTGGCGGTCAGGGTAAGGGTGACCCCGCCCCGCCGGGCGGTAAGGTCCAGGCTGACGCTCCCTCCGGCCCCGGCCCGGAAACCCCCGGCCACCACGTTTTCCAGCCAGACCTCCCGGCCGCCTTCCCGCTGCGCCAGGAGTTGCATGGCCGCCTCCCCTGCCGGGGCCAGGGTGAGGGTCACCGCCGGCCCGTTACCCTCCAGCACCAGGGTGTGGCCGCCGTCCTTAACCGTCGCCCGGGGGTGCTGCCGCACCTCGCGGCCGAAGCGGTCCCGGGCCAGGGCCAGCCGCTCCTGGAGGTAAATGCTGTCCGTCCCGGTGGCAAAGGCATCCAGCCCCTGCCGGAGCAGGCCGGCCAGGGGCAGGAGGACGAGGGCCGTGATGGCCAGGGTTACCACCACCTCCAGCAGGGTAAAACCCGCCTGCCGCTTCACCGGAGGTCGCCCCGCTTGGCGAGGAGGGTATCCAGGGTGAGGGACTGCACCCCGGTACGCCCCGGCCAGCTCACCGTCACCGCCAGCTTTAAAAGGGTGGCCGGCGGTACCTGGGGCGGGTCGCCCCCGTCCAGCCACTGGCCCTTCACCAGGCGGGTGAAGGGCCGCCCCTCCAGGTCATGGGCGGTTTCCTCCAGGGTGAAAACGTCGCTGCCGGCTACCTCCGGGGGCGGGAGGTAGGGCCGGCCGTCCACCAGCAGGTCCAGCATGCCTTCCACCCCCAGGGCCTTCAGTTCCTCCAGGCGCCCCTGGGCCAGGCCGGCGGCCAGCAGGGAGTCCCGCGCCGCCCCGGTGAGGCGCAGGCCGCTGCCGAAGACGCCGCTCAGGGCCACCAGGCTCACCGTCATGATGGCCAGGGCCGCCAGGACCTCCAGCAGGCTGAAGCCGGCCCGGGCCGGCAGCGGCCGCCTCCCGGGAGGGGCACCCTTACCATAACCTGCTCCTGCCGCCGGGCTAAAACCCCTTGCCGCCCTAACGTCCATGCTGCTGATCCCTGTCTCCCGGAAAGATGATTAAGGTGTACCCTTTACTGTTACTACTATTACTCCATCTTTTGTGTTTGATTCCAGGCTGTAAGTCCCGGTAGCCTTTATTTTAGCCGGATCGGTACCGATATAAGGGGCTAAATCGTCAATCCAACTTTCATCCCCATCATCGGTGGGATAACTACCCTTATCATAATAGTACCTTTCCACTGCCGCCTGCAGCATCTGGACATTGGCCTCAACTGTCTTACTTTTGGCGTCGCTCTGGGAGCTGGCAATCCGCGGCACAATCAGCCCCGCCAGGATGCCGATCAGGGCGATGACCGCCAGCAGTTCCAGCAAGGTAAAGCCTTTGTTATTGCCCAAAACCCTGCGCTGCAAGAAACGCCGCATCTTCATTATAAAGTTCCTCCTTTCTGATTTCCCCTCACACCAGGGATACGGCATCGAACATGGGCAGGATTATGGCCGCCACTATCACGCCCACTACCGCCGCCATCATGAGCACCAGCAGCGGCTCCAGCAACGCGGAGAGCCGGGCCAGGATGGCGTCCGTCTCCTGCTCCAGAAAAGTGGCCATCCGGTCCAGCATTTCCACCAGGTGGCCCGTTTCTTCCCCTACCTGCAGCATCTGGATGAACATGGGTGCAAACAAGCCGGACCGCTCCAGGGGCCGGGCCATGCTCCCGCCTTCGCGCACGGTCTCCCGCGCCGCAGCAACGGCCCGGCTCACATGGCGGTTGCCTACCACCTCCCGCCCGATATCTAACGCTTCCAGGACCGGTATGCCCCCGGCCACCAGGGTGGCCAGGGTACGGCCGAAGCGCGCCGTGAGCAACTGCAAATTGATGCTGCCCAGCACCGGCAGGCGCAAGGCCAGGAGGTCCCGCATCTCCTGGAAGCCTTCCTGCCGGCGAAGATAGTTAAACAAAGCAAAGGCGGCCAGGAGCAACGGCAACCAGAAGCCGGCGCGGTAACGGCAAAAGTCGGCCACGCCCAGGAGCAGGCGGGTAGGTGCCGGTAGCACCCCGCCCATACTGGCGAAGAGTTCCGCGAAGCGGGGTAAGACCCCCACCACCAGGAAAACGGCAATACCGGCGGCGGCGCAACCTACCACCAGGGGATAGGTCATAGCCCCTTTAAGGCTGGTATAGACCTTGTGCTCGCGTTCATAGTGATCGGCGAGCCGCTTTAACACCTCTTCCAGGGAACCGCCGGCCTCGCCGGCCCTGACCATACTGCTGTACAGGCGCGGGATGAGGGGCTGGTGCCTGGCCAGGGCCTGCCAGAAAAAGAGACCCTGGTGCAGGTCCTGCACCACCTGCCTGAGAATGCCGGCCAGGGTGCGGTTCCTGGTCTGGCGGGCCATGGTCTCCAGGGCGTTGATAATCGGTACCCCGGCACCAATCATCCCGGCCAGCTGGCGGGAGAAAAGGGCCAGTTCTGCCCGCGCCAGGCGGGCGGGCACCAGCCCGCGCAGCCCTGCTCCCGGCGCTGCCTTCCCCGGTGTCAGCCGGAGCACCACCAGGCCGCGGGTATTCAACAGGGCCAGGGCTTCCCTGGCATCGCCGGCCTCCAGTTGCCCCTGTTGCCGCCGCCCGGCCCCGTCCCGGGCCCGGTAAGAGAAGCGCACCATCCCTCACCCCCGTCAGGAGCCCTCTTCCGAAATTAGATGTGCGAAGTGGGAGGTGAGAGGTGGGAGGCTGGTCGAAACCGGCTGTACCGGTTTCAGATTGAAGCCTGGTTCCCCCCTTTTTCTCCCATTCGTTGGTGGCGGTTTGCCACCATGGGAACACCTCGTATTCCAGATGCCCCCAGGGGCCCGCATCATTCCCGGCGCCTGCGGCCAGTTTTATTTTGCCACGAGAAGCGGCCATATGACCAGTTACGCCGGTAATATGACCGGTCACTTTTTTCTCTTTTTTTCATCGCCGGCGGGCAGCAGCTCCAGCACCCGGGCTACCAGCCTGGCCGCCGTCCGGGGCGGCAGGATCACCTCACCCCGGATTACATCCCGCACGGCAGCCACCAGCTGGTCCGCCGGTGTATCTTTGAGGAGAAAACCGTCGGCACCTGCGGCCAGGGCGTTAAGTACGCAGTCCTCATCCTCGAAGGTGCTCAGGACGATGATCCTGGCGAGGGGGAATTTTTCCCGGAGTATCTTTATGCTGGCCACCCCGCCCATCGCCGGCAGGCCCGCGTCCATCAGCACCACGTCCGGCGCCAGCTGCTGGACCATGCCCAGGGCTTCCCGCCCGTCCCGGGCGACACCGGCGACTTCCAGGTCCTCTTCCAGATCCAGGATGGTCTTCAGGCCATCCCGCAGCAGCGCGTCGCTGTCGGCAAGCACTACCCTGATCCCTGGCATGGGCCCTTTCCCCCCTCCGAAATAGGATGTGAGATGTAGGAGGTGCGAGGTGCGAGGTGAGATTTTGGCAAAGTTTAAGAAAGTGACGCCGAATCTAGAAGGCGGAGGATCATTGTTGCTGCTTCCGCCCTCGTCACGGGCTTCTCCGCCCGGAAAGTGTTGTCGGGATAGCCGGCAACAATTCCTTTCGCTACGGCGGCACCTACGCTCGCCCGTGCCCAGCCCGGAATGGAACCGGCATCAGCGAACCTGAGTTCAGCAGGCGATACTGTTCCGGTCCTCCCCTCCAGGGTCCTCACCAGTAGAGCTGCCATCTCAACCCGCGAAACCGGGCGACCGGCCTCAAAGGTCACTGTGCCGTCCGGCTGCGGATAACCCCTCACCAGGCCCTTCCCTACCGCTGCCGCCACTACCCCCCGCGCCCATACGGGGATCATGGTGTTATCCTTGAATTTCAAGTCTTCTTCTTTTCCGGGTACAAGCTTCAAGGCACGGGCCAGGATGGCGGTGACTTCAGCCCGGGTGATTTCGTTTTCAGGTTTAAAGGTGCCGTCGGGATAGCCGGAAACGATCCCCAGGGCGGCCAGCTTGCCCACAGTATCTGTCGCCCAGTGGCCCTGCGTGTCCTTGAAGGTGACCGCTTCGGGCTCAGGTGCTTCTTTGGCCGTAGCAAAGACGGCAAATATGGTGAGGTGGTCGACTGTTACCGTGACGGTTCCCTTGCCGACATTTATGGTGCCCGCGAGGCGCATCCATTTGCCTGCCTTTGCGTCGTAGTAGAAGACGGCTGGCTCCTGGCCCTCGCCAAGCTTGCTCTTATCGAAGAAGAGGGTGATAGTAATCCTGCCGGTCAGGGTACCGTTTTTGAGGACGACATCAACAACTTTACCGAGCAAGGTCATCCCCGCGCTGAAGGCCTTTTCGTCACTCACAACCTCAGCTTTGATGGCGGCGTTGGTACCGCTCACCGCTCCGGCCGGCACTTCCACCCTCACTTTACCAGTAATTTCAGCCATGGTGGTGGTACCAGCCTGGACAGGCTTTTCAACCTGAACAACAGGTGGAGTTGAGGTGCCGCCTCCGCTACCCCCGCTACCTCCAGTGGCTGCCGTCGCCGTAGTAAAGCTGAAGCTGTAGCTTGTTGCCAGAGGGTTGCCGGCCTGGTCTATGACCGCTCCCGCGGGCAGGTATACCGTGTACGCCACGCTGTTGCTCAGGTTGGCAACCGGGTTGATGGTCAGGATGCTGCCGCTTAAATTGTACACAAAGTCGACCACGGTGTTGCTGCTGTCCTTCAGGGTAACGCCGCTAAAACTGCTCCCCTGTTGTACCGTTTCGCTGAAGTTCAGCGTAATGGTTTGCCCCACCGGTACTCCGATCGCCCCATTTGTCGGGGTCGTGCTGGTTACCATCGGCGGTGTCGTATCGTCACCGGTGGAAAGTGAAATGTCTACAAACTCTGAGTAAGTTTCATTCTGCGCGATATCTTCGATATAGAATCCATACAGGTAATCGCCCGGGGGCAGGAAATCCGCCTCCAGTTCCAATTTTGCCGGATCCTGCACTGTGAATGGATCGCCCGCAACGTCCCCGTCTTTATCCGTAACGATATCATAATAGTAGAACATTGGCGTGATGACATCCCCGGCTTTTAACTTGATAATATCACGAGCGGACATGCCTGTAACGGGGTCAATACCTCCCCAGGCACCCAGGATTTTGGTGGTATCGGTTTTGGCGTCGTAAATTATCTGCAGGTCCATATCCTCGCCGTTTAGTTTAATCGGTACCGAGTAGTTGTATTTGCCGTCGTTCTCATCCATTAAGAACATTGATACAAAATGGCCGCCCAGTTGGACCCACAAGCCATTGAAATTGTCCTTCACTATACCGGTTTTTTCGTCAAAGCCCACATCATTATCCATTCCCAGGAATCTGATCTTGGTGTTGTTATCATAGTACTGACCCAGCACAGAATAAATCATATTAACCCGGCTGAGATCGGATTCCTTAATTTTAATTTGAAACCTGTCTTCCTTGGGATTGTTATGCAGTGCTCTTTCGTGACCGGCGGCATCCCCTGGCAAGACCAGATCATCGTTCTCTGCTGCATTGTTTTGCGGGTCGCTTTCCCCGGCTGGATTTTCTTCACCCCCACTATCAACCGGAGGATTGTCTTCCATATTATCCTCAACGGCCGGGTTTGGATCCTCCAGTTGAACCCCCGTTGTGTCGTCAGTGACTTTTTGACCGTACTTTTCTACAAAATCCGTGTAGACAGGAGAAAAATTGATTGTTTGATACTCCGATAATTTATCTGCAAAACCTTGTTTATCCTTGCACGGGAGATAAACGGTCAGACCGCTGGCGTTTGGTTTCTTGGCCGGGGGATCCAGATTGAATACTACGGCGTTATTAAGCGCGGCAGTTATCTGGGCGGCTTCTTCGGGGTATTGATTTTCAAGCTGTTTGGCCAGGTCGCCAATGTCAACCATGTCTGTGCTGTCGCCGTGGGCGCCGCCGCTGTTGCCGTAGTCTTCGGCTTTATTCCTTCCCCTGGCAAACTCTACGTAGGTCTCCGGTACATCTATGTCCGTACCGGCTTTATTTACCAGGGCCTCCAGAGCGGCAATAACAGAATCTATTTGGCTCACGTCAACAACCGAAAGGGTTGTTTCGTCTTCGTCTCCCCATTCTACCGCCTGTTCCCTGTACCCTCTGGCGATTGCTTCCCCGAGCCGGTCGCCGCTTATCGAGGGGTTGTCTATAATGCTCTGGAGAATGGATGTATAGTTCCACCCGTGCCCGGGTTCTGTTTCTTCCGATCCAACGAAGTATCTGGTATAGGGGCTTACGGTATAAGCTGTCTCAATTGTCGCCATGAGGCAGGCGTCGAAACCGATCAGTTCGAAAGTAATACCTGTTTCTTTATTTGCACCTTCCAAAGCTGTCTTGATTTCGGCCAGGGATAAAGACTCGTTATTAAAAAGTTCATCAACCCCGTATCCGCCGTGTGCCCCGCCACCGTGATTCCATAAGATCAGTCCATATTTTTCAGCTGGATAGCTGTTCGCCGCCCACACGATAAAATCTTTAAGGGTATCCGGCAGCATCATGTTAACTGACCCGACGTCCTGGACCAGTTCCATGCTATTATTCTGAATTAGCCAGCGCTGATTTATTTCAGGGTTAATATTGGGGTTTTTCCATCCATTTGTACCGCCGGTCTGGACCACGACGTTCAGTACTCCAGGCTGTGACCCGATAGCCATCATTTCATCAAGGTCGTTTGAGCCGGCCCCCGCCAAGGTGATTCCATCCTCTCCCAACTTACTCTCCAGATCGGTTCCGTTTAAATAGACCATCAAAGTGTAATTAGCCGGCTGTGATACGTTACCATTTTCCGCCCAGGATACCGGTAACATTATAAAAAACATACTCATCGCCATGAAGACAACGAAAAAAATTTTTAGCCAGTTTGCTTTTCGAGTAGACATATTAATTCCTTCCTTTCCTTGATAATAAAGTACGTTCTCGTTTTGCCCCCAACAACAACCGGGCGTGTGGTTTTCCCGCATCCGGGCTCTTCAAGGAAGCTCATACATGCGTCCAGGGCGCCCCAACATTGACGGTGTCCGTGGTCTTTTTATTTTAGAATAAAAAATGGTCATATGACCAGTTACCCTGGTCATATGACCGGTCAGAATCCGGGCGATGCAGGTAAGGGCTTACGCCAGGGGCAGGGTAATCTCAATGCGGCACCCCGCGCCGGCCCGCGAGGAAACCGCCAGGTTCCCGTTCAGCTCCTTTACCCTTTCCCGCATGGAGGTGAGGCCGAAACCGGGTTGGATTTCCTCCGCCCCTTTACCGTAATCCTGCAGCAGGAAGCGGGCCGTACCGTTTTCCTCCGTCAGGGAGAAGGAAAAGGATTTGCTGCCCCCGTGCCGGATACCGTTGGTGAGGCCTTCCTGCAGCGCCCGGTAGAGGACGTACCGGCGCGCCGGGTCCAACCGCGGCAGGGGGGCGATGCGGTAGTCGACGGTTACGCCCGTGTTTTTAACTACATCCCGGATGAGGGTTTCCAGGTCCGGGACGCCGCCCGGCGCGCCGCTTTCCCGCAGCAGGCGTAAGGAACGGCGGATGTCGTCCAGGCCTTTCCGCAGCTGCTCCTGGCACTGCTCCAGCTTCCGCCCCACCAGGCCGGCATCCTTGTGCAGCAGCCTTCTCCCGGCTTCGATTTGCACCAGCACAGAGGTCAGGGTGTGTCCCACCGTATCGTGGA
>JASUSX010000037.1 GCA_030445875.1 Clostridia bacterium | reverse complement strand
TTAAAGCGTGCCTATCCCGAACTCCTGGTTATTACCGACGTCTGCCTGTGCGAGTATACCAGCCACGGCCACTGCGGCCTGGTGGACTCCGGCCAGGTCTTAAATGACCCCACCCTGGAACTGATCGCTAAAACAGCTCTATCCCATGTTGAAGCCGGGGCCGATATAGTGGCGCCTTCGGATATGATGGACGGCCGGGTAGGAGCTATTCGCCAGCTCCTGGACGCCCACGGCTTTACCCACACCCCCATCCTTTCCTATGCCGCCAAATATGCCTCCGCTTTTTACGGCCCCTTCCGCGAAGCCGCCGGCTCTGCGCCCCAATTTGGCGACCGTCGCAGTTACCAGATGGACCCGGCCAACAGCGATGAAGCCCTGCGCGAGGTGGAACTGGACCTCCAGGAAGGTGCCGACCTGATCATGGTCAAACCGGCTCTACCTTACCTGGACATTATCCGCCGGGTCAAAGACAATTTTAATGCGCCCCTGGTGGCCTACCAGGTCAGCGGTGAGTACGCCATGCTTAAAGCCGCTGCTACCAACGGCTGGCTGGATGAAGAGAGGGCTGTGCTGGAGAGCCTGACGAGCATTAAGAGGGCCGGGGCTGACCTCATTATCACCTATTACGCCCTGGAGATAGCCAGGTGGCTGTAACCGCCGCTCGGTGCTGTTCAAGCGATATGGGGGTATTAAGTAATGCTCTTATCCTGGAATACGACCAACCAGTGCAACCTTTACTGCGACCACTGCTACCGGGACGCCGGGGCTAAAGCCCGGGATGAACTGGACACGGCCGAGGCCAGAAATCTTATTGACGAGGCCGTTAAAGCCGGCTTCCGCATCATGATCTTTAGTGGCGGTGAACCCCTGCTGCGGCCCGACCTGCTGGAACTGGTCGCTTACGCATCCCGGCAGGGTCTAAGACCGGTCCTGGGCAGCAACGGTACTTTGCTTACCCCGGTCCTGGCCCGGGAACTGAAAAAAGCCGGGGCGCGGGCTATTGGCATTTCCCTGGATAGCTGCGATCCTACCCGCCATGATCGCCTGCGCCGCCAGGAAGGGGCTTGGCAGCAGGCCATGGCCGGTATGGCGGCCTGCCGGGAAGCCGGTTTGCCTTTCCAGGTGCATACCACCGTCTTTGAGTGGAACCAGGATGAACTGGAAAGGATCACCGACCTGGCGGTAGAGATAGGTGCCAGGGGCCATCACTTCTTTTTCCTGGTACCCACCGGCCGGGCGAAGAATATAGAAGTGGAATCTTTAAGGGCCCAGGCTTACGAGGCCACCCTGCAACGCATCCTAAACAAGCAACAACAGGTGGCTATTGAATTAAAACCCACCTGTGCGCCCCAATTTATGCGCATCGCCCGCCAGATGGGGGTGCCGGTGCGTTACAGCCGGGGCTGCCTGGCCGGTATCGCTTATTGTATTATTAGTCCCCGCGGCGATGTCCAGCCCTGCGCCTACCTGAACGTGCCGGTGGGCAATGTCCGGGAAACTCCTTTCAGCCGTATCTGGCAGGAAAGCGAAGTTTTCCGTACCCTGCGTACAGAAGACTATAGCGGCGGTTGCGGCCACTGTGGCTACAAAAAGGTCTGCGGCGGTTGCCGGGCCCGGGCCTGGTATTACCACGGTGACTACATGGCCGAAGAGCCCTGGTGCCTCTACCGGGACCGGAAGGGGATGCCAGTTGGATAACCTGGACCGCCGTTTACTAAATATGATCCAGGAGGATTTTCCCCTGGTAGAGGCGCCTTACGCCGAGTTGGGCCGGCGCCTGGGTATAAGTGAAGGGGAGGTCCTGGAGCGTCTGGAAAAAATAAAAGGGGAAGGAATCATCCGCCGCATTGGCGCTGTCTTTGACCTGCGGCGCCTGGGCTACGCCAGCACCCTGTGCGCCATGCAAGTGCCGGAAGAGCGCCTGGCGGAGGTAGCGGCGGTGGTCAACTCTTTCCCCGGGGTCACCCATAATTACCTGCGGGAAGACCTCTACAATATGTGGTTTACCCTCATTGGCCCCTGTCGCCGCCACCTGGAAAAGGTCATCACCAGCATCGAAGGCCGAACCAGACTGCCGGTCCTGGAGCTGCCGGCCGAAAGGTCCTACAAAATCCGGGTAAATTTTAACCTGATGGAGGAATAGCGTTGCCGCGTCCTTTAACCGACCTGGAAAAGGAACTGGTGCGCCTGCTCCAGGGCGACATACCCCTGGTTCCCCGGCCTTTTTTACCGGTAGCCCGGAAGCTGGGCCTCAGTGAGGCGGAAGTCCTGGACCACATTCGCCGCCTGCAGGCGGAAGGAATTATCCGCCGCTTCGGGGCAGCCTTGCGCCACCGGGAAGCCGGCATTACCGCCAACGCCATGGTGGTCTGGCTGTTGCCGCCCGGGGAATTAACGAAGGCTGGGGAAAAGCTGGCCGCCTTTCCCGAAGTAACCCACTGCTACCAGCGCCGCCAGCAACCTGGTTGGCCCTATAACCTTTACGCCGTCATTCACTGCCGCAGCCGGGAGGCCTGCGAGAACCTGGCCGCGCGCCTGGCAGCAGCCATCGGCCATGCTAATTACCGCCTAATTTTCAGCACGGCCGAACTAAAAAAGGAAAGTATGCGCTATTTTATCCAGGAAGCCCCCGAGTGCGGGAAAAACGGGAATTAAGTTAAAGGAGGCAATACCCGGTGATTGAAACCTGGCCCCAATCGACGGCCGCCTATACTGAAGCCCTGCAACTTATGCCCGGCGGGGTCAACAGTCCGGTCCGGGCTTTTAAGGCAGTAGGCCTCACGCCTCCCTTCATCCAGGGTGGGGAGGGGGCTTACCTCTACGATATCGAGGGCAACCAGTATATCGACTATGTGGCTTCCTGGGGGCCGCTGATCCTGGGACACCGCCATCCCGAGGTCATGAAGGCCCTGGAAAATACCCTGCGTACAATGGGAACCAGTTTCGGCGCGCCTACACTGCTGGAAAATGATCTGGCCCGGGAGATCGTGGCTGCCGTTCCTGCTATCGAGATGGTCCGCCTGGTAAACTCCGGGACGGAGGCGACCATGAGCGCCATTCGCCTGGCCCGGGGCTACACCGGCCGGGAGAAAATCGTCAAATTTGCCGGCTGTTATCATGGCCATGCCGATTACTTTTTAATCCAGGCCGGTTCCGGCGCCCTGACCCTGGGTGTCCCCAACAGCCCCGGTGTACCGGCAGCCTCTGCTGCCAATACCATTATTGCCCCCTACAACAACCTGGAGGCAGTAGAAACTATTTTTGAGCAGGCCGGTGAAGGGATAGCCGCCGTGATTGTCGAGCCAGTAGCAGGTAATATGGGTTGTGTTCCCCCACAACCTGGATTTCTGGAAAGCCTGCGGGCGATAACGAAGCACTATGGATCCCTGCTAATCTTCGACGAAGTCATGACCGGTTTCCGGGTGGCCTATGGTGGTGCCCAGTCTCGTTTCGGCATCCGCCCGGACCTGACCTGCCTGGGCAAAATCATCGGCGGCGGCCTGCCGGTAGGGGCCTATGGTGGCCGGAGGGAGATTATGGAAAGGGTAGCTCCGGCCGGACCAGTCTACCAGGCCGGCACCCTGTCTGGCAACCCCCTGGCCGTCAGCGCCGGCCTGGCGACTTTAAGGGCCATTAAACAGCCCGGCGTGTACGAACGCCTGGAAAGCCTTGCGGCCCGCCTGGAAGAGGGCCTTAAAGAAGCTGCCCGGGATAGCGGGATAGCGGTTACCTTGAACCGGGTGGGGGCTATGTTTACTACCTTCTTTAACCCTGGCCCGGTGACAGACTACACTACTGCCACGGCCAGCGACACCAAAGCCTTCGCCGCCTACTTCCAGGCTATGCTCCGGCGGGGCATTTACCTGGCTCCGTCCCAGTTTGAAGCCACCTTTATGTCCCTGGCCCACACGGAAGCGGACATCGATCGGACCATCGCCGCTGCCAGGGAGGCCTTCCGGGAGGTTGCCGCCTAAAAACATTTTGCGGGCTCCTCGGCAGCAGCAAGGCGGGCGGAAATTTTTCTGGTAGCCATGTATAAGATTAGCCGGGGAGGTTATAATAGGAATACACACTCACTTCTTCAAAGACCTCCTTGAGCCGGCAGGGCCTTGAACAATGACGTTCAAGGCCCTGTCGGTCTTTTCCGGGTTATCCGGGTGGTTGCTAATTATAACGTCTTATAACGGTCGAATTTCCACCCGGTGGTCGTAAAAGGTGCTCCCCCCGCCCAGGTCGGTTAAAGTATCGCCGACAACACTATTGATATTGCGGCCACCAGGGGAGTGCTGGCACCACCAGACACCAGGGGCCACGGCAATACCCCGGGGTACGTCGTGGCTTTCTTTTACCCTGAGAAGGCAGGAGCCGCGCTCATTAAATACCTCAGCCAGGGCGCCCTCGGTCAGGCCTTTAAACTGGCAGTCTGCCGGGTTTAAGATGATGTGGGGCCCGCCTTCCCGTTCCCGCAGGGCAGTCATCTGGCCGTAGTTGGAGTTGAGGGCAAAATGGGCCGGGGCGGTCAGGAGGTAGAAGGGATACCGTTCAACCAGGCCAGCATCCTCCTGTACCTGGTAGTCGAGGGTGCCGGCCCCTGCGGCCATAAGCTCTATTCTCCCCGACGGGGTAGCATATCCTGCCGGCGGTTCAAGTTTTACCGGTCGTCCGGCCTGCAGGGCTTGCCGTTCCCTCTGCTCCAGGGGTATCCCCCTCAGTAGCAGGGCGAACATCTCCGCCTCAGAACGCTGGAAAATATCCTCTGTAAAACCCATGGCCTGCGCCAGGAGGCAGAAAGTCTGCCAGTTGCTTTTCGCCTCACCCGCGGGCGGCAGGATGGCCGGGCTGTGCTGCAGGTAATACTGGCCGTAACTGCGGTACAGGTCCTCCTGTTCGACAGAAAAGGCGGCCGGCAGGATGATATCCGCATAGAGGGCCGTATCCGTTAGGAAGCGCTCGTGGACCACGGTAAAGAGTTCCTCCCGCCGCAAACCCGCCAGCACGCGGTTCTGGTCGGGGGCCACCGTGGCCGGGTTGCCATGGTAGACGTAAAGGCCCATTACCGGCGGGTCCAGGGCGTCGGTTAGTGCCCGGCCCAGCCGGACCATATTGATCGCCCGCACCGGACGTTGCCGCAGGTCGGGGCGGATCAGGCCATCCAGCTTGATGGCGCTGCCGGTTCCCGAGCTTTGCAGGGCACCGCCACCGGCTTTGCCGTAGGCCCCTACCAGAGCCGGCAGAGAAGCTATGAGCCGCGCAGCCATGCCGCCCTGGCGGTGGCGGGAGAAGCCGTGGCCGATGCGAATAAAGGGCGCGCGCGCCTGGCCGTAGGCCCGGGCCAGGGCGGTTATTGTCTCTGTCGGCACCCCGGTCAGGGCGGCCACCCTTTCCGGGGTATAAGCGGGTAAAACTTTAGTGCAGAGCTCCTTGTAACCGGAAACATGGGCGGCGATAAAGCCACTATCAACCAGATCTTCCGTCACCAGGACCTGCATGACCCCTAAGGCCAGGGCGGCATCGCTGCCAGGCCGCACCAGGACGACTGTATCAGCCAGGGCCGCTGTACGCGTACGGTAGGCGTCGATCACGATTAAGCGGGCGCCCTGCCGGCGGGCCTTTTGTACCAGGGAGAGGAAGTGGATGCTGGTAGAAGCCGGGTTCATACCCCAGATAATTACCAGGTCAGCATCGACTAGCGTCTCCGGGTCGGTGCCCCAGGTCTGACCCAGCACCTGCTGCCAGCCAGCCTCGGCAGCCGGGGAACAGATGGTTCGCTGCAGTTCTGACGCCCCCAGGCGGTGAAAAAAGGCATGGCCGGCGTTGCGCTGCAGCAGCCCCATGACCCCAGCGTAGGAGTAGGGGAGAATAGCCTCCGGCCCATACCGGTCTATTATCTCCTGCCAGCGCCCGGCAATAGTCGCCAGGGCTTCCATCCAGGAAATGGGCGTAAACAGCCCGCTACCTTTGGGACCACTGCGCTTTAAGGGTGTTAGAATCCGTTCCCGGGAGTGAATCAATTCCGGGTAGTGGCGCATTTTAGCGCAGATAAATCCCCTGGTATAGGGATGTTCCGGGTCGCCGCTTACCTTCTGTACCCGGCCGCGGTTGATTTCCACGAGCAGACCACAGGTATCGGGGCAGTCCAGGGGACAGACGGAACGGTAAATTGCCATCTTTTAACCCGCCTTTCCTGTTAGCCGGTAATTACCCATCGTTGTACCAGGACCATCGTGACCATACCCGTCAGGATGGTCAGGGCCATGCTGCGGGTCTTAAGGGCTACCACCCAGGTGGGAATAGCAGCCAGGAGGTAAGGGTTACCGGTCACAGCCAGCCGGCCTCCGGGCAGCAGCAAGCCCGGCGCCAGCAGGGCGGCCAGGACGGCGGCCGGCACATAGCCCAACCAGCGCAAAAAAAGCTCCGGCAAGCGCACCCGGCTTAAAACTACCAGGGGCAACATGCGGGGCAAATAGGTTACCAGGGCTGTTCCCAGGATAATAATTAAGATTTGCCTGTCCACGGCTCCAGGATCACCCCCAGGGTAGCCGCAATTACTGTGGCCAGGATTATGTTCCAACTACCGGGCCAGAGGAGGGCGATGGTTACCGATAAAATGGCCGCTAGGGCCGCGACGAGGAGGGTTTTTTTATCCTTGAGCTGCATAACCAGCAGGATGATAAACATGGCCGGCAAGGCGAAATTGAAACCGAACCGGGCCGGGTCACCCATCAGGTTACCTGCCAGCCCGCACAGCTAGGAGGCCAGCACCCAGGAAGAGTGGGGCTTGAGGTTGAGACCAAAGTGGTAGGGGAGGCTGGCGTCATGGTCGGCGTAATGGTTAATGGCCACAGCGAAAGTCTCATCGGTAATCTCGGCGGCCAGGAGGGCCAGCAAGCCCGGTCTAAAACGTCGGAGGTAGGGGACAAAGGAAGCGCTAAAGAGCAGGTGGCGCAGGTTGACCAGAAAAACGGTAAAAATAATTGCCGCTGCGGTCACGCCGCTGCCAAACATGCTCACAGCAATAAACTGGCCCGAGCCGGCATAAAGCAGTACTGACATCAACACCGTTTCCCCCAGGGTGAAGCCTGCCTCCCGGGCCAGGACGCCGTAGGCAAAACCCAGGGGTAGATAACCGAGGACGATGGGCAGGGCCGCCCTTACGCCCTGCCCCAAAAAACGGGAAAGGGGTGCCGGTGCGGTACCGCCGGGGGGGAAAACTTCATCCTGTAGTTGCATCGCTAATCTCCTCTCCGCTATGATTTTATAATACTTACCCTCCGGGCGCAACTTAGAAAAACAAAACCAGCGTAACATCATGGTAACAGATGGCATATTTTATTGCAGAAAAACCCTTTTATGGAAGGAGTAATAACATGGACGGCGCCTATCACAAGACCAAAAAAGCCCTGGAAATCGACCTGGAAGAGATGCGCCTCCTGGCCGAAGCGGCGGCGGGCACGCCTTCCTTTGGCGTCCGCCATACCCTACTAAACCACGTCCTGGGCGAAGTGGAAGAAGCCATGTTCTGGAACCACCACCTGGCCCATTTAGCGGGTGCCGTAGCTCCCCCTTACCATCCGCCTTACCAGCCACCATATCAGCCGCCCTACCAGCCACCGCGGCCGCCCTTTTATGATGACCCAGCCCCATATAGTGAAAAACCTACCGAAAAAAAGAAATAGAAAGGAGAAGGATCTATATGTACTGGTTAGATAAACTGCGTCAGGTCCTGCGCCTTGATGAAGAAGAATTAACCCTGTGGCCCGAAATTGCCGCTACAGCGCCTCCAGGTGTAAAACAGATAATCGATAGTATGCTAGAGCGGGAGAAAAAGGAAATGGATGATATAAAGAAGATCCTGCAGATGTACGGGGGGGCGCCAGGCTATCCCGGCCCTTACGACAGCTTTGCCGAAGGAGAAAAGAAATAACTATCGTGCCCGGGCTAGCGAACCCGGGTTTTTTTCGACATCGCATCACCGGTTCTCTTAAACTAGCCTTTACGGCTTTTAATGCCCTGAACTTTTGTAAGCAAGCCAGAAACATTATTATAATGGATAAAAAGCAGGATTTTGCCTTAACAGGACGAATTTTGTAATGAGGAGCTACGACTTCCTGCCTCGGATTCCGGGTTTATGGAGGTGCCGCCATGGTTTCAGGACCGGTTTTTGCCCTGGATGTGGGTACCCGCAAGGTAGCCGGCCTGGTGTTGTCTTCCAGCCCCAGGGGTTACCATATCCAGGCGGCAGTAATAAGGGAACACCAACAGCGGGCTATGCTGGACGGGCAGATTCACGATATTCCCCAGGTGGCCCTGGCTATCGAGGCTGTTAAAGAAAGGCTGGAAAAAAAGCTACATATAAAGCTGAAAGAAGCGGCTGTCGCCGCTGCCGGGCGGGCACTAAAAACCCAGCGGGCTGTAGCGGAGCAGGAGATACTGCCAGCCCAGGAGATTAACGGTCAAGCCGTTCTCGCCCTGGAAGCGGCAGCCGTGCAGGAGGCCGAAAAACTTCTTCTGGGGAACAGTGAACGCCAGCCAGCCTACCACTGCGTAGGTTACAGTGTAATCAACTACAGCCTCGATGGCCACCCCATCGGCAACCTGGTGGGCCAGCGCGGCCAGCGTATAGCTGCGGAGGTTATAGCCACCTTCCTGCCCCGGGTGGTGGTAGACTCCCTGGTGGCTTCCCTGCAGCGGGCAGGGCTAACTATGGCTTCCCTGACCCTGGAGCCTATTGCTGCCAGCGCCGTGGCCGTTCCGGCAGCCATGCGTGGGCTTAACCTGGCCCTGGTGGACGTTGGCGCGGGTACTTCGGATATTGCCATCACCGGCCAGGGTACCATTAGCGGTTATGCCATGGTACCCGCAGCCGGGGATGAAATTACCGAGGCCCTGGCTGCAGCCCTTCTTTTAGATTTTAATAATGCCGAAAAGGTCAAGCGCCAGTTATTAACGTCTGACCTGATCACTTTCACTGATATTGTCGGGCAAAAGCGCACCCTACCAGTAGGCGAGGTTATCGAGGCCCTTAAACCGGCGGTAACAGAGCTGGCCCGGCAGATTGCTACCCAGATTATTTTGCTCAACGGCCGTGCCCCCCAGGCTGTCCTGCTGGTAGGGGGCGGTAGCCTTACCCCGGGCTTAACCGGTGCCCTTGCCGGCCAGCTGGAAATATCGCCGGAAAGGGTTGCCGTCCGCGGGCGTGAAGTCCTGTCGGGGATCAATGGGGCCAAAAACTTGCAAGGGCCCCAGGCTATTACCCCCATCGGCATAGCTATTACCGCCATGCAGCAGGAGGGGTTAGGTTTGGCCAGGGTAATTGTTAACGGCCGGCCGGTACATTTCCTGGCCGGGCACCAGATGACTGTTACCCAGGCTCTCCTCGCCGCCGGCATCCCGGCGCGCTTGCTCTACGGCCGGCCGGGCAAAGGGATGGGAGTAGAAATCAATGGCCGCCTGACCTTTCTCCGAGGCCAACCCGGGCAACCCGGTACGATCCTGGTCAATAATTCCCCTGCCGCCATGGATACCGCCGTTCAACCAGGCGATGACATAAAGGTAATCCCGGGCCGGGATGGTGCCGATGCCCGGGGGACAATCAAGGACCTGGTCCCGGAGCTTGCTCCTAAGACCATCACCCTTAACGGTCGCCAGGTCAGCGTGGAACCCCTGATCACCATGAATGACAATCAGGTAAACTATGATACCACGGTAGAGGACCAGGCCCGTATTACCTATGAACCCCTGGAAACGGTGGGCCAAATCCTGGCCAGGCTGGGGGAGAGCCAGGAGGGGCCACTCCTTTTGAATGGCCAGCCCGTCCGGCCTGAAGCCCCCATTAAGGACGGCGATAACCTGGTGACAGGTTCCCGGGCCACTGGCCAGGTTAGAACGATTATCTTAAATGGCCGCCCGGCTACCCTCAGAGTCACGGCAGCCGATGTTTTATTTACGGATGTCTTTAACTACCTCGACTTCCCGGCAACACCACCCTCGGGGCGGAAGAAGCTGGTCATGGAGGTTAACGGCCAGCCAGCCGAATTTACCACCCCCCTGGCCGAAGGAGATCGGGTTACTTTACGCTGGGACCCTTGACAGGTAGGCGGCAGGCTGCTATAATAAATCTTGCTTCTGAGGGAGCTAAGTGATATGCGGCAGTGGCGGAATTGGCAGACGCGCTAGATTCAGGTTCTAGTCCTGATCTACAGGGTGGGGGTTCAAGTCCCTTCTGCCGCACCACCTGGGGAGAAGCCCCTGGCGAAATAAGCCAGGGGCTTCTCCCTTAAATTTAACCCCGCGGAAAAGAAATCATACATACTAGTAGAATTAGAAGGGATAGCCGGGCCCGGGGTACGGGTAACGGCCACAAGGATGGATCACCCCCGTGGAAAGTCTGCAACTAGCCTTCCAGACAGCTGCCCATTACAATATCTTACCCCTTACTTCCGGTTGTAACCTGCGTTGCCTTTTTTGCAGCCATCGCCAGAATCCTCCGGGAGTGGAAACCTGGTACCTACCCCCTCTCAAGCTGGACCACATCGAAACCCTCCTGGATTTTCTGGACGGTTCCCGGAAGATAGTCATCGGGGAATCGGCTACCCGGCTGATTGAAGGGGAACCCCTGACCCACCCTGACTTCCTGGCCATTCTAACCAGGGTGCGGCAGCGTTTTCCCGGAACCAGGGTGGAGATTACCACTAACGGTACTTTACTAACCCCCGACCTGGCCCGGGCCATGGCTGACCTGGGACCCCTGGAAATAAACCTTTCCCTTAACAGCGCCAGCCCGGAGGGCCGGCTAAAACTTATGGGCGACACAAAACCTGCTCCAGCCCTGGAGGCGCCCTTGACCCTACACCAGGCCGGCATCCCTTACCACGGCAGCCTGGTAGCCTGCCCCTGGCTGGTGGGCTGGCAGGATGTCCGGGAAACCGTCCTCCACCTCGCCCGGTCCGGGGCCAGGACTGTCCGCATCTTTTTACCCGGTTACACCCGGCTGGCACCGCCGGAGCTGCGTTTTCCAGGGGAATTACGGCAACAGTTGGCAGGGGAACTGGAGGAACTCCGCTCTCTAACCGACATCCCCCTGTTGTTGGAGCCCCCTTTCCTTCCTAACCTGATACCGGTAATTGAGGGGGTTATACCTGGCACGCCGGCAGCAGCGGTCGGGTTGCAGCGGGGCGACCTGGTCCTGGAGGTAGACGGCCGGCAACCCCGCTGCCGGGTGGAGGCCTACCGCCTGGCCTCCGTCCCTGGCCGGCGACGTCTCCTGATCGGCAGGCGACAGAGGCCAGGCCCCGGTGGCTACGCCGGAACGCCAGCCACCCGGGACGGCTGGCAAAAAAATTTTTTTGAACTACAGATAGGAGAAGAGGGTAGCGGCTTGACCTTTACCTGGGATTTCGACCCGGACCTGTTTATAGAGGTTGAAAAGATCTGCCGGCGCCATGGGGCAGGCAGGGCAGTTGTCCTGACATCGCAACTGGCCGCCATGATAGTAGAGCAAGCCCTGGCCGCCTTGCCCCTTTCCCTGCATGTCGTTGCCACCCCCAGTCGCTTCTTTGGCGGTTCTATCGGCTGCGCCGGCCTTTTAACCCTGGCTGATTTCCGCGCCGCCTGGCAGGAGCAGCAGGGGAATGGAAGGTCGGCGGATCTTATCATTCTGCCGGCTATAGCCTTTGACTACCGGGGCCGGGACCTGGTAGGGGAGCATTACCTGGATCTGGCAGAGCTGACTAACATTCCGGTAGAACTAATCTGAAGAGCCACTCATGAGGGGCTACCGGAAATGGGTACATATAAAAATGGCCCCCTGTGGGGGGCGAGGAGCCAGAAATGTATGTAATATGGTTCGATATGGTT